>JAAFHM010000543.1 GCA_013298375.1 Ignavibacteria bacterium
GGCAGAGCCGGATGCTGTGCTGGAGCGTGTGAGCGATTCCGCCCGTAGCTGTGGTGCTGCGCCGAGTGTGACGGTGAGCGTGGCTGAAGTTGTTTGCCCGTCGGGGTTTGTGATGGTAACGGTTTTTATGCCGATGGACTGCAAAATGCCCGGAAAGGTGGTCTCCAATGCTGATGCCGTCACGTTCCTCGCACCCGCGCTCAGACCCACTCTGCCATCGCTGACTTGCACACGCGCTCCGGCGAGGAAATCCGCGCCCGAGAGCGCAAGCGGAATATCCTCCCCCGTCGCTGGAAAACTCGCCGGAGAAGCGACGATGATGCGTGGCGGCGGAAGGCGGTTGTAGCGGAGTCCCAGCCCGCTCATATCGGCATTTGCGCCCAAGCCGCCTGTCAGCACAACGCGGTCGTTTATCGGTACGCCGCCGACGGTGGCGCTAATGGTTCCGTCGTTGACGACAACAAAGTTCGTCACAGGTACGCCGCCAATGAGCAGCCCCGTTGCGCCCGTAAAACCTAAGCCGCTCAGGGTAATGGGCGTGCCAAAGCTGAGATTACTGGTTGAAAAACTCCCCAAGACGGCAGATTGTGGCATGGAAACGCCAGAAGCCGCACTACCACTCGCACCAGCGCCAGCCGACCCGATAAATGAGCCGCCCAGTGCGCCTAACCCCGCAGGTGAAGAGACGATGACGAGTTGCGCTCCGCCTGTGCCGATAATGCCACTACCCACAACGGCAGTGATTTGCGTGTCGCTGTTCACGGTGAAACTTGCTGCGGGAATGCCGCCGAAGCTGACAGACGATACACCACAAGAAAAATTGCTACCGTTAATGATAACCGTTGAGCCGGGACTTGCCCTGGATGGGCTAAAAGAGGTTAGAGTCGGGGGCAGGGGGGCAATGCCAATTTTGCGTATCCGATGGTTTAATTGGTCAGCGACAAAAAGATTACCAGCCCCATCGCTGCATATTCCAATAGGTCGTTGAAACTGTGCTGCTGTACCTAAGCCATCGGCAGAACCTTGTGTGCCGCCCGCAATGGTTGTTACGACACCAGTGGCAATAACAATTTTACGAATAGCATAATTAAGTTCTTCCGCCACAAATATATTGCCAACCCCGTCGCTGAAAATACCATTAGGTTGATTAAATTGCGCTCCTGCGCCCACTCCATCTGCAAAGCCTGGAGTAGTGCTGCCTGCAAAAGTGCTTACGGCGCCTGTTGCTATCACAATCTTACGTATACAGCAATTACTCTGATCGCTAACGAATAAATTTCCTGCCCCGTCGCTGCAAATACCCGACGGATGGTTGAACTGCGCCGCAGCACCTATACCATCGGCAAAACCAAATGTGCCTCCTGCCAATGAAGTTACGGCGGCAGTTGCTATCACGATCTTGCGAATTCGGTGATTACCCCCGTCTGTCACAAACAAATTGCCCATTCCGTCGGCGCATATTCCGCGAAGTTCATCAAATTGAGCTGCTGGGCCTGTCCCATCAGCAAAACCTAACGTACTACCGGCAAGGGTTGTCACAATACGTGTAGCAATTTCAATTTTACGGATACGAAATCTGTCTCCTACAAATAGATTCCCTGCACCATCGCTACAAATGCTGAATGGACTAGCAAATTGTGCCGCTATACCTACGCCATCTGCCAAACCAAACGTACTGCCTGCAAAGGTTGTAACAATACCTGTTGCTATCTCAATTTTACGAATGCGAGAATTAGAGAGATCAGCCACGAACAGATTCCCCATGCCATCACTACACATACCGTAAGGATTGGTAAACTCAGCAGCGCCAGATACTCCGTCGGCATTACCTGCAACTCCAGAACCTGCAAAGGTAGTAACATTATTAACAATACACTGCGCCAATGTACTCATGGGGCGGACACTTGAACATAGAACAAAAATTCCCAACAGCATAATATCTGTTAGCCTGCGATGCAGTCGTAAAATGTTGTTTTTTATAGATTTACGAGAAAATATGGGGGGGTAAATGTTGCAATATCATAGCAAACATCCTTGGAAAAAATGCACAAAAAAGAGAATTGCGGCGTAAAAATAGAGGAATGTGGGAAGTGGGGCAAGGTTTTTTTTCGGGGGTGGGAAAATTCTCGCCCTACGACAGCCACCCGATTTCTATGGTAAAGTCAAGTTTTTTTTTCAAGAAATCGCCAGAACAGACTTATTATCGGGCTTGAGAGAAACATGATTTTGTTGATAAGGCTTGCCAGAATTGATGACCGCGCACAAGACTTTGAGCAGCTTGTTGGCGATGTTGTTCATAATGACGATTCCAAGCTGCTTTTTTGCCTTACGCTCCCGAAAGTACGTGATATATCGCTCTTCGTGGCTGATGAGGCACATCACAGCATTATGGAGCCAGCCTCGCATCAACCCCGGTCCCGACCGCCGAGAACGGGCTTTGCGCCGTACCGATGTTCCACTGGTATGCTCGTGAGGGCAAATACCGAGATAGGAAGCCAGACGCTTGTGGTTCAGGTGTTCGGTACAGCCCTTGGAAAGAACCAGTATTCCTGCTGCTATTAGAGGCCCAACGCCGGGAACGGTTTCGGCAAGCCGTACTTTTTCCTTGAAGGTTGGGTCGGAGCGAATTTCCTTCTTCAAGGCAGCATCAAGCTCCTTGATATGTTTTTCGACCAACTCCTTCTGCTGCCGAAGAATCTGCTCGGCGACGGGGGTTTGAACGGTCTTGCGCCCAAAGGCATGAAGCATATTGACGAGGCGTGTTTTTTCGGTCATGCAATGCTGCCGCGTTGTTAGAATGGTTTCTATACGCTCCAGTATCGCGTTGGGGGCTTGCCAGAGCGTCAACTGGTCGAAATACCGCAGGGCATACTCGGCGATTTGCTTGGCATCAACAGCATCATTCTTGTTCGGCTTGCCCATGCCGCGCTTGACGTGCTGGGGGGCTTCGACCGCCAAGCGCCATTGCCTGGCAGCAAGGAAATACGTCAGTGCTTCGCCATACACGCCTGTTGCCTCAAGGCACACAACGCTTTCGGTCGGCTGCACCCCGTTCTCGGCGAGCCAGTCAAGAAACTTCATGAAACCGTCTTCATCATTGCTGAAGGTGATGAGCGGGCGCGGTGCCGCAATCGTGGTCACGATCGCGGCGGTATGCTCTTTCGAGCCAATATCAATGCCAACATAGTGGCGGGGGACAGTGCTTGCTTGCATTGCTTCTTCTCCAATAATGATGACAATACCCAAATCTTCAGAAGGAACTGGTTCTATTATGAGCCTCAAGGCTCGTATTCTATCAAGTTTTCTTCTTCCGAAGAACAAACCGGGTCTGCTTCGGGCGATATGCTTCAGGCAGAGACGCGAAATAGACTTATTCGGTTTGTCTTGGGGTCTTGTCGAGTGGACAATAGGCGGTGAATTATCAGAATGTATCACTTTTTTCTGGCTTTTCTATGCAATACAAACCTAATAGACGCTTGAGGAAAGCGCCGGACGGGGAGACCGC
>JAAFHM010000475.1 GCA_013298375.1 Ignavibacteria bacterium
CAGATGATACACAATCTTCTTCAGCAGGACATTTTGAGCCATGCGCAAATTGCCGAAGTTGCGCAAGCACCACTGGAATTTGTCGAAAAAATTGCAGCAGAAATTTCTTGAGCCGAAATCACGTAACCGAGTATTCGAGATGCTTCTATGGAAAATGACTCCGCAACACCGCTTTCGGTACTGCTCCAAAAAATGGCAGTCAAATCGGGCTTGGATAAAAAACTCCAAGAGGCTTCGGTACTGGAATACTGGAAAGATGTGATTGGTGAAAAAGCTGCGCGGTCGTGTACGGTTCGGCGTATGGAACATGGTAAACTGACCGTCCATTGCCAATCACCTGTTTGGCGCACGGAATTGATGATGCGCAAAGCAGAAATCATCACGCGGCTCAATGAGCGTGTTGGCGAGGCGATTGTTTTGGATATTGTTTTCAAGTAAGTATTGATAATAAAGAAGATGCGATTTATTATAGCGATAATATTGATAGTCCTTGTGAGCAGAGGTATTCTCTACGCTCAAGATTTTCGCACCATCGCAAACGGCGTAGAATACGCGCAGTTTACGCGCCAAATACGTGTACAAGACAGCGCCTCATTTCCCTGTGTGGTAAATCTGCTTCGCATTGACGGCACAAAAGCCGCATTGCAGCTTGTTCACGCGAAAGATGCCGCTATCGGCTTGGAAACAACCAGTAGTCTTGCAAATCGCTACAGGGCGCTTGCGGCGGTCAATGCAGGCTTTTTCGGGATGAAGGGCTTGATGGCGGGTGATGCAGCAGGCGTATTGCAGATTGACGGAAAACTTTTGAGTGAGCCATACAAAGAGCGCGTTGCCTGCGGTATTATCAATCGCAACAATAGAACTGATGCGGTTTTTGGGCATTTGAAATTTATTGGCGAAGCACAAATCGGCACGTTGCGCTTTGGTAAAAATCCCGGTTACCCGATTTCCGGTATCAATCGCGGACGCGATTCCAGCGATATGGTGCTATTCACACCGGAGTTTCACCGCACAACACTCACCAATACTCGTGGTTTGGAAATCCTTGTGCGTGGCGGTGTTGTAACGGAAATACGCGATAGCTCCGGAAGCAGCCTTATTCCTTACGATGGTATCGTTTTGTCCTGCTCCGGCGCGGGATATGATTGGGCAAAAGCAAACGTCCGCGAAGGAATGAGTGTGAAAATCATCACCGAGATTGAAGCGCTCAAACCTGAGGCGCAAAGCGGCTTTCAGGCAGCAGAAGATATTGTCGGCGGGGTGTCGCAACTGGTAGAAAATGGGCAAATTGCTATGACATGGCAACGCGAAGGCGCGGCAGAAGATTTCGCACTTGGGCGGCATCCGCGCACGGCGATTGCGAAACTCAAGGATGGGCGTATTTTGCTTTTAGCGGCAGATGGTCGGCAAATCGGTGTAAGTATGGGATTGACGCTTCAAGAACTCGCGCAGATACTGGTCGAAATGGGCGCAGAACACGCCATAAATCTGGACGGCGGCGGTTCGACAACGATGGTGCTGAACGGCATTATCGTCAATAAGCCCTCTGATGCGGCTGGTGAGCGCCTTGTGAGCGATGCGCTTCTCGTTTTTCCACGTCAATAAAGGACTTGTTGCTCTTGAACGCCAGAAAATAGACTATCTTATCAACGAACCCGCGAAAATACTTGGTGTTTTGGTGTATATTCTCCGAACATCTCACACAATCAATGAATCTTGACTATGGAAAAAGTACGTTCTGATAATCGCCTTATAGACTATATCTCAGGCATTGAGGTAGCCGCAACGCCAGAAGAGATCGACGCTGTACAAGTTTTTGCGCGGCAATTAGTCGAGGATTATGGTTATCCAAAGGATTGTATCCAAACACATCCGCAATTTCGTGTTAAGGCACGCCCATCGGATACAAAAAAAGAATATCCCGTTGATATTGCTGTCTTTACTCATGCCACAAAACAAGAAGAGCAAGTACACATTCTGATTGAGTGCAAGAAAAAAAGCCGGAAAGACGGGCGAACACAATTAGAAAACTACTTAACATTCTCTCATGCGTATCTAGGCGTTTGGTTCAATGGCGAGGAGCGATTTTTTCTGCGGAAATTTGTACGAGAAAACGGTCGTGTTGAATTTATTGAAATACCAAATATTCCTAAATATCAACAACGGATTGAAGACATCGGACAATTTCGCCGTGAGGATTTACAGCCAACGCATAATCTGAAAGCTATTTTTAAATCACTGCGCAATCATCTTGCCGCAAATACTGTCGGTGCAACCCGCGATGAAGTTTTGGCTCAACAGCTCATCAATCTTATTTTTTGCAAGCTCTATGATGAAAAGAACACTGCTCCGCATGAGATGGTGCGCTTTAGAGCTGGTGTCAATGAAAAACCTCAAGAGATTCATCAGCGTATTGTATCAATTTTTCAGGATGTCAAAACGAATCTTAGCGACGTAATAGACGATGAAGATAAAATTACGCTTGATATGAAATCAGTTGTCTATGTCGTTGGTGAATTGCAGAATTATTCCTTGATGGAAAGTGAGCGTGATGTTGTTGCGGATGCCTTTGAAATGTTTATTGGTCATGCGCTCAAAGGCGGGCAGGGACAGTTTTTCACTCCGCGTAATGTTATTCAAATGATGGTAGAAGTCTTGCAGCCATCGGAAAAGGAAAAGATTATTGATCCAGCTTGTGGCAGTGGTGGCTTTTTGATAGAATCGCTGAAATTCGTCTGGGAGACCATAGAGCAACGAGGTCGGGAACTACGCTGGAAGCCTCACCAAATTGAGAGTCAAAAAGTGCAGATTGCGACCAATAACTTTCGCGGTATTGATAAAGATTATTTCTTGAGCAAGGTCGCCAAAGCATATATGAATCTGGTTGGAGACGGCACAACAGGTATTTTTTGTGACGACAGCTTGGAATTACCTGATGAGTGGAAAGAAGAAACTCGCTATAAAATCAAACCGGAAATGTTTGACATTGTGCTAACCAATCCGCCGTTCGGCAGTAATATCAAAGTCGAAGGAAATGAGAAACTACGCCAGTTTAACCTAGCCTATCGTTGGAAAAAAAGCAAAGCGAGCGGTAAGTTTTCTCGGGAAGATTTGAAGGCAAAGGAATCACCACAAATTTTGTTCATTGAGCGATGCCTCCAGTTGCTACGCAGTGGCGGCAGGATGGCGATTGTTCTGCCTGATGGCATTTTTGGGAATGAAACCGATGGCTATGTACGGAATTGGATTCTCCACAACGCAAAAATTCTTGCAATCATTGATATTCCTCTGGAAACATTTTTGCCGCACACTGGCACGAAGACTTCCGTTTTAGTATTACAAAAAATACCACCACAAGAAATTCCTCAGGATTATCCGATTTTTATGGCAATCGCTGAATCGTGTGGACACGACAGACGCGGGAAATTCGTTCCCGAAGACGATATTGCCGAGGTTGCCAAGGCGTTTCATCAGTGGCGTAGAGAGTATGGCATTGAGTTTAACAGGTAATGTTCTCGCGCTATTGACTCAATAACTACCACCTTGAAATTCCAATCTCCAACAGAGTATTTCCTTTTAGTACAAACAATACCATGGCGTTAATTACTCTTCACAGTTCACGAAATACCATTCAGCAGAATACTCATCAGCGCTTCGATGCAAAATATTTTGTCATGCAAGATTTTTTTGCTCGTATCGCCGAACAGTACAATCTCAATGTACAGTCCTTGAAAAGTTTGAATGTTGGCATTGCCAGTGGCTCATATATCCCCAATTATACCACAAAAGACGCAGGAATACCCTACATCCGCGTCGCAGATATTAAGCCATTTAATCTTGATGAAAACGAGGAAGATTTAGCGTTTGTTGAGGCAAATGTTGATGAAAATATAAAAATACAAGAATATGACGTTCTTATTGCCCGCACACAAGCAACAACGGACAAACTTGGCACGGCTGCACTCGCCGATACGC
>JAAFHM010000026.1 GCA_013298375.1 Ignavibacteria bacterium
ACCTATTCACCAACGCCGTTTGCCGGGAAAACCAATGTAAAAATTGCCCTGAGAACACGCGGTGACGGCGATCTTGGCTTTGATGAGAATGGCTTCGATAAAGACGGCTTTGATATTAACGGCTACGACCGCGATGGCTATGACCGCGACGGTTTCGACCCCAACGGCTTCGACAAGCAAGGACGCAACCGCAAGGGTTTCGACAAAAGCGGCAAACACAAGAACGGAAGCGCCTTTGACGATACTGGGTTCGATACGAATGGTTTTGATAAAAACGGCTATGACCGCAGTGGTTTCGATAAAAATGGGTTTAATAAAGGCGGCAAAGACAAAAATGGCAAGGACAAAAACACTTCAAATACAAGCGGGTTCGATAAAAACGGCTTTGATAAAGACGGCTACGACAAAAACGGATTCGATAAAAATGGCTATGATAAAAATGGGTTCGATAAGAATGGCTATGACAAAAACGGATTCGACAAAAATGGTTTTGATAAAAATGGTTTTGACCGCAATGGCAATGATCGCAATGGTTTTGATAAAAACGGCTTTGACCGTAACGGGTTTGATAAGAACGGCTACGACCGCAATGGCTTTGACGGTAATGGATTTGACCGCAACGGTAACAACAAGAACGGGACACGTTTTGACAGCAACGGGTTCGACAAAAATGGATTTGATACAAAGGGTTTCGACAAAAATGGTTTTGACCGCAATGGAAACAACAAGAATGGAAGCCGCTTTGACGGCAACGGGTTTGACAAAAATGGCTTTGATGCGAATGGGTTCGACAAAAATGGATTTGACAATAGCGGCAAACACAAGTCAGGGAGCGGACTTGACGGCAATGGCTTTGATAAAAACGGCTGGAATGCGAGCGGTTTTGACAACAATGGCTTCGACCGCAATGGCTTCGATAAAAACGGTTACGACCGCAATGGTTTCGATGCTAATGGAAAACACCGATCGGGAAGCGCCTTTGATGGCAATGGTCGCAATAGGAACGGCTTAAATGGTGATGGTTTTGACCGAAACGGATTCAATAACAATGGTTTTGACAAGAACGGCTTTGACCGTAATGGATTCGATAAAAACGGTAAATACAAGTCAGGAAGCGGGTTTGATGGTAATGGTTTTGACCGCAATGGCTTCGATAAAAATGGTTTTGACCGCAATGGTTACGATAAAAATGGCTTCAACAAGGATGGATTCAACCGTAACGGTTTCGATAAAAACGGCAAACACAAGTCGGGAAGCGCCTTTGATGGCAATGGTTTTGACATAAGCGGCTATGACCGCAACGGCTTCGACCGTAATGGCTTTGATAAAAATGGTCGGCACAAGTCAGGAAGCGCCTTTGGGGATGACGGCTATGACCGCAATGGGTTCGACAAAAATGGTTTTAACCGCAACGGCTTCGATAAAAATGGCAAACACAAGTCGGGAAGCGGTTTTGACAGAGATGGTTATGACCGCAACGGCTTCGACAGAAACGGCTTTGCGCGAAACGGTTTTAACAAAAATGGCTATGACCGCAATGGCTTTGATGTCAACGGTTTTGACCGCAATGGCAAGCGCCGAAGCGGGAAAGAGCTTCTCGCATCGTTTGAATTAGACAAGTCGCCGTTTAATATGTTCGACACGCTGAACACCGTTTTTTCGACCACAAAGATTTACTTTGACTACAAAAAAGCCGATGTGCGCCCCGAATCTGCACCAATGCTGGATGCAATCGCCGGAGCGCTTTTGGGAGCGCCACGCATCCGCATTGAAATACGCGGACACACCGACAATATTGGCGGCGATGAGTTTAACCAGCGCTTGTCGGAACTCCGCGCTGCGGCTGTCGTGCAGGCACTCGTGGAGCGGGGCGTGAAGGCGGAGCGTCTGCGCTCGAAAGGGATGGGGCTTTCGCAGCCCGTCGCCGGAAATGAGACCGAAGAAGACCGCCAGAAAAATCGCCGGACGGAATTTGCGATTATTGCGCGGTGAGGTCAAAAGGGTTGTGCTTGAACTCAAGAAAGGCGGCTTCAAGCGTTTGTAGGAGTTATGGTATCAAAACAACTCCGTCAAATCACCCTGAACGCCTGTATTTCGGTGGTCTGTTTTCGCAAAGTACGCTTTACCGCAACTGCCGTTGCCGCCCAAACATCCGGTGCAGTGTCTCACGACACCATACAGCGTTTTCTCGCCGACGAGCGAGCCGAGTGGAGTCGGCAACTCTGGAAGCAGGTAAAGAAGTTTTTCAAAAACCGAAAGGACGGCTATCTCATCATTGACGATACCGTTATCGGCAAAGATGATAGCGCGTGGAAAACCGAAATGACTTCCAAACTCTGGTCATCCGCGGAAAAACGCTACCTCTACCGACAAAGCGTCGTCTTGCTCATCTGGACCGACGGTGAAACTCGGATCCTGCTTGATGTACGATTCAAAGTAAAAGGAAGCGCGAAAACCAAATTTGACCTTGCCTTGGAAATGCTGCGGTCTGCCAAAGACCGCAAGATTGCTCCCGATGCGATGTTGTTTGATTCCTGGTATGCGGCAGCGAAGTTTATGACCGCAATACGCAAACTCGGCTGGCATTGGGTGTGTAAACTCAAATCCAATCGCAAAAACGCTGGCTTATTGAGGAAGTGATTAAACTTCTGAAGTCGGAATTTGGCTTTGAAACCTGCCAAGCCCGCAGTATTCCAGCGATTCGTCGTCATGCCTATGTGTGTTTGATGAGTTTTAACACCCTAGAATTGTTTCGCGTATAACACAATCTATCAACTCTTTACCACATACGCTCGGTCTTGTTTAATCAACTAGTTCCTTTACAAGCCGCTTGGAATCTTGATCCAAGCATCTTTGCGTAACTTCAGTTAACTTCAATATTAAGACGGGAAAAGCATTTTGCTCTTTTTCGTAGAATAATCGCTTCAATGCGGATAACATGAAAGGCAGTTTGAGCAGAGCGCGGGTGCGTAAAGTTTTGTTGGGTGTGGTGGATATTTTTTGTTTATTGTGGGGAGTTATCCTTGTCTCACTGTCACTTGTTGTTTATGAATGCTCAGACTTTGCGCCATTTCTTGTTCGTTATGTGCTTGCTCTGGGGAAGCGCAAACGCTGGTCTTTTTGCGCGACATCCCATTCACGCCAGCATTACGACGGTTGATTTGAATGCCAAAACTCGATCGTTGGAAATTTCTTGCAAAATTTTTGCCGACGACCTTGAAGAAGCTATTCGCAAATCAACGGGAGTACAGCTTTATATCGGCTCCGCGAAAGAAAACAAAATCCAAACAGCAACCAAAATCGAAGAATATCTCCGCAATCATTTTCGCATCGAAGCCGACGGTAAGCCGCTTCCGCGCTGGACGTTTGTTGGACGCGAACTGGAAGGCGATGCCGTATGGTGCTATCTCGAAGTGCCGAATGTCCCCGCACTCAAGCGCCTTTTGCTCTCCAACACGGTTTTAACGGATGTTCACGACGACCAAACAAATTTGGTCAACGTGACCATCAACGGACAGAGACGCAGTGCGGTCTTGCGAAAAACAAAGGTTGCCGAGACGTTGGAATTTTAAGAATTTTTCTGTGCGAAACGTCACAAACTGGCAGCGAACCCGTCTTGATAGCGCAACGACTATTCCAATCATTCTTGTTTATTTTGCTCAAAAAAATGTTATGAATATCCCCAAAACAGATAAACCCCGCGTCGTCATTGTGGGTGGCGGCTTTGGCGGCATACAGCTTGCGCGATTGCTTGCCAAAGCGCCTGTACAGGTCGTTCTTTTCGACCGCAATAATTACCATACCTTCCAACCCTTGCTCTATCAGGTCTCCACCGCAGGTTTGGAGCCGGATTCTATCGCTTTTCCCCTGCGAAAAGTCTTCAAAAAACAGAGCAATATGTTTTTTCGCTGGGGCAATGTGGAGCGCATTATTCCGGAGAAAAACACCATTGAAACCAGTATTGGTGAGCTTCAGTACGATTATTTGGTGCTGGCAAGCGGCAGCACGACAAATTTTTTCGGCATGAAAAGCGTTGCCGACAATGCCATGCCGATGAAAAGCGTTTCCGAAGCGCTCAATCTCCGCAGCACGATTTTACAGGCATTTGAGGAAGCCACGCTGACCGATGACACCAAAGAGCGCCAAGAATTGATGACATTTGTGGTCGTAGGCGGCGGTCCGACGGGCGTAGAGACCGCAGGCGCTCTGGCGGAACTCAAAAAACACGTTCTTCAGCATGATTTTCCCGAACTGGATTTGCGCTTGATGCGAATTTATCTGCTTGAAGCTACGCCGCGCTTGCTGAACGGTATGTCGGACATTGCGGGCGAAAAAGCGGTGAAATTTTTGCAAGAAATGGGCGTAAATGTGCTGTTGGGCGCTGCCGTCAAGGACTACGACGGCGCAACAATTCACCTCCAAGACGGCTCGGCAATCGCTTCCAAAACGCTGATATGGGCGGCGGGCGTTGTCGGTGAAATGCCACCGGGGCTTGATAAAGGCTTGATTCAGCGCGGAAATCGTATCAAGGTGGATGTCTATAACCGTGCCGAAGGTCAGACGAATATTTTTGCTATCGGCGACGTTGCATCTATGCCCGGCACGGATGAACGCTTCCCAAATGGGCATCCGATGGTTGCGCCCGTTGCGATGCAACAAGGGCAGTTGTTGGCGCGGAACTTGCCGAAATTGCTTGCAGGGCAAGATTTAGAGCCGTTTCGCTATTTTGACAAAGGCTCTATGGCGACCGTCGGGCGGAATAAAGCCGTTGTGGATATTCACAAAGTCCGCTTTCAAGGCTGGTTAGCGTGGGTGGCGTGGTTGGGGCTGCACCTGCTCATGCTCGTTGGCTTCCGCAACAAACTGATTGTGACGATGAACTGGATTTGGAATTATTTGAGCTATGACCGAGGAACGCGGCTGATTGTACGCCCATTCAAGAAAAAAATACCGTCGTCCGAAGCGGAAAGCGTGTAGAAACCGCAGAAATTCTTATCTTTGTAAGCGAGAGTACGCAAGCGTATTCTCGCTTTTTTGTTGATTTTTGCTGCTCGCCATCTCTCCCAGCGATTGCGCTTTTCTCTCATGCACTTTTTTTCATTCTATCACGCTTCTACGACCATGACCATAGCACTTCTGACCATCGGCGACGAAATCTGTATCGGGCAAATTGTCAACACCAATGCCGCGTGGATGGCTCAAGTCTGCGCACGTGAGGGTTGGCGCGTTGTTGCGCATTCGGTGGTGGGCGACGAACTCACGCAAATTATTGATGAATTTCGCCGTCTGTTGGGCGTTGCGGATGCTGTTTTGATAACGGGTGGCTTGGGACCAACTCACGACGACCGCACCAAAACTGCGCTTGTGGAGTTTTTGGATGATACACTCGTGCATCACACGCCGACGTTGGAGCATTTGCGGGAACTCTTTCGTGTACGTGGACGAGAAATTACAGAGCGCAACGCAGCACAGGCAATGCTTCCCAGCAAATGTGATGTTCTGCGAAACGACAAAGGCACGGCAGCCGGAATGTGGTTCACGCTGAAAGCCGCATCGGAACTAAATCCCTCGGAACGCGATAAAATCATGGTTTCTATGCCAGGTGTGCCTTACGAAATGAAGCACCTCATGGAAGACCGCGTTATTCCTCGTTTGCGCGAACTTTCGGCAAATGACCCCGTTATGCGTTACACTACGCTTTTGACCACAGGCATCGCAGAATCAACGCTGGCAGACCTTATTGGCGACGTGGAGGAAATATTGGAGGGGCAGGAACTCGCCTTTTTGCCGTCCTCGTCGGGTGTAAAATTGCGCATTACCGTTACGGGAAAAACCCGTGCAAGTGCCGATGAAATCTTGTTGCGTATTGAAGATCGCATTCGCAAACGCGCCAATCGGTTTATTTATGGCACCGATGGCGATAGTTACGAAGCGCTTGTCGGGCAGCTTCTCACCGAGCGCGGTTTGACGGTAGCGGTGGCGGAAAGCTGCACGGGTGGTTTGTTGGGGGTGGCTCTGACGGCAAATGCGGGTTCGTCGGCGTATTTTCTGGGCGGAGTGCAGTGTTACAGCAATGAGGTAAAAATTCAGCATTGCGGCGTACAAGCCGAAACGCTACGACAGCACGGCGCTGTCAGCGAGGAGACCGCACGGGAATTGGCGTTGGGCATTCGTGAGCGATTTGGTAGTGATATTGGCATTGCTATCACGGGCATAGCAGGACCCAACGGCGGTACGCCTGAAAAGCCTGTGGGGACTATCTGGGTTGCTTTTTCGGACAAGAATGGTGCGGTTGATGTGCAAAAATACTCCGTTGGCGCTGACCGCACGGCGAACCGTGAACGCGCCGTTGCAGCCGCATTGCAAGTGTTGTATAAGAATGTTTCCGGCTCAAAGTGACGCAAAACAAAATGTTCTTGCGTAAGGTTTCAGAAATTTTTTGGTAGAAAAGAAGAAAAGTGCTATGTTTGTTGTTCTGTACGCAAAAAGAACCGTACAGCATCACAAAAGACGTAAACTCAAGTATTTTCTCACTTTAACGTACTTATATCATGTTTGCTGTTGTAGAAATCGCGGGCTTCCAATACCGCGTACAGCCGTCGGATACGCTGACTGTACCGAAAATGGATGCAGAAGTAGGCTCCAGCATTTCTCTCACGAATATTCTTGCTGCCGGAGAAGGCTCAAACGTGCGCATTGGCGCACCGACATTGAGCGGTTCGGTTGCGGCAACGGTGTTGTCGCACGGAAGAGCAGAAAAAGTGGTGATTTTTCACAAAAAACGCCGCAAAGGATATCGGAAAAGAAATGGTCATCGTCAGCATTTTACGCAAATTCAAATCGGCGCTATTGCCGTTGCGTAAATTTCTTATCCTCTTGTCAAATTTCGATTTACTACCTGAAAGGAACATACGATCATGGCTCACAAAAAAGGTGCCGGCTCTACAAAAAACGGACGCGACTCCAATGCCCAACGCTTGGGTGTGAAGAAATTCGGCGGGCAGTCCGTTATTGCCGGTAATATCATCATCCGCCAAAATGGAACCGCAACGCATCCGGGCTTGAACGTCGGCGTTGGCAAAGACTACACGCTCTTTGCTCTGTCGGACGGCTTTGTTCAGTTCACCCGCAAGCGTGACGGCAAGCGTGTTGTCTCGGTTGTAGCGGAAGCTTCATAAACAGCCGGAAAAGCATTGTAAAAATTGCATTAAACCTGTGCGTTGTTCAGTTGTCCAATAAGACATGAACAACGCACAGTTTTTATATGCCTATCGGAATATTTGCATTTCGCTCAAAGCGAAATTTCGCTAATAAAACGTTTCGCATTTGGATAAATGACATGAAATGCGTAAACTGCTCTTTGTTTTTCATTGATTTGGTCTCGTGGTAATTCCGAAATTCGCGTCAAGTCGCATTTTTGGACTAAACTACGGCAATTATGGCGCTTCTTTCCAACAATTCTGCTTTGTGATGATGAATATTCTTCGTTCCTTTGCATCTGTTTTTCGCCTTCTGCGCCCGTGCCGGGTAGCGGCGGCGTGCTTCCTCTGTTTAACATCATTTTCGGCTTTCGCCCAAGCACCGAACCAGCAATTTGTTACCATTGGCACACCCCAAGGAATCGTTCTTGACTCTGCTGCACTTGTCAAGCAAAAGACATATTATTCCATCAAAGAAGCTATTAAGGAGCCGGGTAAGGTCTATAAACTCAATCTGAGTTTTCGCAAATTAAAAGCGTTTCCCGCAGAAATTTCCCAGATGCGTAATTTGCAAGTATTGGATTTGAGCAATAACGAAATCGCTGCGCTACCGCCACAAATTGGGAATTTTGGAAATCTCCAATATCTCAATTTGAGCAATAATCAACTAACAACGCTGCCGAAGCAAATTGGGAATTTGCTTTTGCTCAATGCGCTCTACATTACGCATAACAAATTAAACGTCCTACCACCGGAAATCGGCTTGCTACCACAATTGCAGCGCCTTGTTTTGATGGCAAATCAGATGACGGTATTGCCGCCAGAGGTTGGTTTGCTGGCAAATCTGCGCATATTAGACGTGAATAATAATCGACTTAGCGTTCTACCTGCCCAAATTGGAAAACTTGCGAACCTAACGGCGCTTGCTGCGAATTACAATTATTTAACAGCACTTCCATCCCTAGGACAATGTACAAAACTTGAGCTTCTTCAGGTTGTCGGGAATAAGATTACCGCACTGCCGCAAGATATTATTTCGCTAGAAAACCTCAGAATCTTAGACCTTGTTAATAATAAAATCAGCGCCCTGCCGCAGGAAATCGGTTCGCTTAAACGCTTGGAGCGTCTTGAAGTTAGTGTAAATCGGCTTTCAAAAATTCCCGCCAGCATTGGCGGATGCGATAGTTTGCAGCTTTTGGCGCTCGGCTTTAATCAAATTTCAGCGCTTCCGTCGGAAATCAAAAATTTATCGCGCCTTCGGACGCTCATTCTGACGGGCAATCAACTAACCGTGCTTGATTCTGCTGCCTGCCAACTTCCGAACTTACAAACACTGGATTTGAGCAGTAATCGCATTAAACGTCTGCCGGATGCCGTTGGGAACCTTGCAAGCGTTCAGAATCTCAATCTTAGCGATAACCAAATCGGCATCGTCCCTGCCGAACTTGGAAATATGATACATTTGCAAATTTTGTCCTTGAGCGGTAATCAAATCACCGCTTTACCTTCCGATATTGGTAAACTTGTTGATTTACAGACACTTCTGCTCAATGGAAACAAGCTTACCACCTTGCCCGACGAGATAACAAGCCTTGTCCAGCTCCGCTCTCTCGAAATCTCCTCGAACCCGCTTTCTCCGATGGAAAAAGAGCGTCTCGCTGCAAAATTCCCTAATCTTGTCGGTACAGATTAAGGAAGTTTAGGGATTGCTTGTGAACACCGCTCGGTCATCCTTCGCGCAATCCTTCTTTGCACTGCTTTCTGTCCATGCTGGTACGCTTCTTGGCGGAGCGCTTTTGCCGATTGCGATGACGCGCATTTTGGGTGCGGAAGCCCTTGGAATTTTTACTGCGGCTGCATCGTTAGGACTCCTTCTTCTTGCCATTATTGATTGGGGGTATGAGACCCGTCTTCCGCTTCTTGTTAGCGCCGAACCCTTCCATGCCGCACGGTATCTCGCTGAGGCGCAATCCACAAAAATACGCCTTTGGCTGATTACTGCTGTTCTTCTTCTTGCGTACTACGGTCTTCAATCGCTTGTTCTTTCGCCCACAGTTCTCCTGCAATCTCTCCACTCATCTTTTCTTCCGCTTCTATTGTATGCTTTTTGGGCATTAGCACGAGGGATGACCGGTGTGTACACCGCAACACTGCGCGGTTTGCAGCATTTTGGGCGTATTGCTCGTATTGAAAACAGCTTGACGATAGCGGCGCATCTACTGGCAGTGGGGGTATTGGTTCTGTACGACGCTTGGGGGCAGGGTTATTTCTCACCAAGCACTATTTTATGCGCCATTGTTGTATGCCTGTTGGCGGGGGAAGTTGTCAAAAGCCTTCTCTTTATGCGGTTTTTGAAGCAACACGATATAAAAGCGGGCAATATTGCTGCCGCCGTTGGGTGGCGCGAAATACCAATGCTCCCCTCGCACCTTGTATTTGTACTGCTGCAAGCCTTGAGCATCCTGCAATCACGCGCAGGTATTTATACACTCATGGCGCTTGCCACAACTATCGAAGTCGGGTATTTTAGCGCCATTGCGCGTATCACCATCGCATTGCGAATTGTTCCGGGAACATTGTTTTTCGTTCTTGTGCCGCATTTTGTGCGTTCTCCCGAACCCAAGTTTCTTGGAAAGGTATTCGTCATTGGACTGATTGTCGGTGTTCTTGGCAGCCTTGGTTTGGCTTTTCTGGCGGATGATATTGTCCTTCTGCTCTATGGTGCAGGATTCGCTCATCTCGCGCCAGTGTTGCGGATTGCCGCAGGGCTATTTTTCCTGCAAACACTGATGAACATTCTCGAATCGTATATTTTAGCACACAATGAGGAATTTTTTGTTAGCGGAGCGATGTTGCTTATTCTCTGCACTTTTGCGCTTGTTTGCGGCATTATTCCCGTCAAAACGGCAGAATGGGCAGCAATGGCTTCGCTTAGCTTAGAAGCGGCATTAGTTCTGTGTTACGGCGTAAAGGTTCTCTTGTTGATTGGCAAAAAAAAACCGCTTTGAGGTCGTTGCCTCAAAGCGGTTTTTGTCTTGCAGTGTACTTTATTTTTTCTGCCCAAGCAGCCGCGATTGTCCGCTTGCCAGCGACCCTTGCGTGGTCGCGTGCATATCGTCACCGAGATAAAACTGCTCAATTGTTCCCAGCATTTCGCCCACTTCTCCATTGAGTTCGCGGGTGTCTTTGGCAACATTTTGGACGATTTGAAGATTCGTGTTGGTTACTTGCGAGATAGCATCAATGTTGCGGCTGATGTGTTCTGCCGTAACGGATTGCTCTTCGGCGGCGGCGGCAACCTGATACACCATGTCGCCCACTTTGCGAATACTTGAAACGATGGTTTCAAGCGCTTTTCCTGCATTTTCCGCAAGGTCAATGCCAGAACGCACCTGCTCCGCACCGGATTGTGCGGCTTCGACGGCAGTGCTGGTGTCCTGTTGAATGGTGCGAATGGTTTTGCTGATTTCTTTTGTTGCTTTTTGCGTCCGTTCGGCGAGTTTGCGCACCTCGTCGGCAACAACCGCAAAGCCTCGCCCCGCCTCGCCTGCGCGGGCTGCTTCGATAGCAGCGTTGAGTGCCAAGAGGTTTGTTTGGTCGGCGATTTCTTCAATCACCTGCACGATTTCGCCAATCTGTGCCGAGGATGTGCCGAGTTTGTCAATCATCTGTGTCGTTTCGGTGACAATCTCCGCAATACGTCTCATGCCTTCGACCGTACCAATAACGGTTTCTTGACCGCTTTTGGCGATTTTAATGGTGTCATTGGCGAGTTGCGTGGTTCTATTGATATTTTGAGCGGTCTCGTTGATGGTCGCGGTCATTTGCTCAATGGAGGAAACAACTTCATCGGTCTGACGGGCTTGCTGGACGCTACGCTCTGCCATTTCGCCGGAAGCATTCGCAATTTGCTCAAAGGAACGTGCCACACGGCTTGATGTAGCACCGATTTGCGCAATCATACGGCGTAAGCCCAATATCGTCGTATTCAAAACGGAAATAAGTTTGCCTACGTCGTCTTTGCGGTGAATATCCAGTTGATGGCTCAGGTCGTTGTTGTACATTGCTTCCAACACAATCGAAATTCGGCTTACCTGATTTTTCAAGTATTCTTGTTCGTCTCGGGCGTGGTTGGCGGCTTCTTCGATTTTTTCATTCTGCTCGGCGGTTTGTTGGAGCAGAATATAGGTGTCTTCTTGCGATTGCCGGATGCGCCCGACCATCACGTTAAAGGCGCGGCTGAGTTCACCGACTTCGTTCAAAGATTTATTCTCAACGCTTTGTTTTAAATCGCCCTCGCTGACCTTCTGTGCTGCGTTTCCTAATCGACGAATTGCAGCGACGACACGGCGCACATATACAAAAATAACCAACGAACACAACACCGCACCACCGATACCGATGATAGACAGCGCACCAACACTGCGCGTAACGCTTTCGGTCATGGTTTTTGTGTTAATGCCCAGCACCACTTCGCCGATTTTTTCCTTCGTTTTGGACATGATTGGCACAATAGCAACGGCATCGCCGCCGCTTGAAAAGGCGGTCTCGGTGTTTTCGATGAGAGGTTTCAATTCACGGTATTGCGAAGGGCATTTTTCAAAGCCGCTTGCATAGATGCTGTCTCCGGCTTTTTTCTTGACAATAATAAAGCTAAAATTCGGCAACTGCAAAACCCCTTCGACCGCATCGGCGACCGACTGCCGATTATCAAAATCTAAGCCCGGTACTGCTGAAGTAGCCGCAATCAGGGCAATCGCTTTTGTTTCGTCCTCCATTAATGCCGAGCCGCTTTTGCGCTGTTGAATGGACGAGGTTACGACGTTAAACGCCGTTAAAACTGCAATGGCGAGGGTTGCTACGAGTGCAATCTGCCAGCCGATAGAGGAGCGTATGAGTTTGACCATAACGCAAAAGCGAGAAGGGTGAAGTAAATGAAATAAAGGTTGTTTGCTGGTTGATGCTGTGAAATATCGGCGAAGAATATGAAGAGAGGAAACATCACATGAACAGCACAACAATATGCTGCCCGAAAATACAAAAGACCACTGCTCATAGCAAGTCTTTCCGCACGAAACGTGAAATTTTTCCCGATTCTCTCTGTGCCTTCGCAAAAGTCGAGGAATGGAACACACAAATTTCGTAGATTTGGGGTTCGCGCCTCACCGATTCTCAATATACAAAATTGAAGTTATGCTACAAATTGACAAGTACCGCGACGTAGAAGCGCACATACACGCGCTTTTGGAGCAATCCGAAGTTCTTTTTCCTCACGAGCAAGCCTTAATACTTGCCGCCGCCGCCGCATTAAATGAAGCGCATTTGCTCAAAGTCATTCTCTCGAGTGGTCTGTTTTACCAAACTGCCCCAATTGCTTTTTACGAAGCCATTTTGCAAACATATCTCTTTGCGGGATTTCCTGCTGCCTTGGAAGGACTTGCCGTTCTGCAAATCGTCTGCAAAGAGCAGCATCTTGATTGGAAATCGCCTGCGGCAGCCCGCTATGACAGTACACTTTTCGAGAAACGCGGCTTGGAACTGTGCGAACAAATTTATACAACAGCTTACGAGAAAATGCGTCGCAATCTTCATGCCACAAGTCCCGATTTGGCGGAATGGATGATTATCGAAGGCTACGGCAAGACCCTCAGCCGCCCTCAGCTTTCGCCACGAATCCGCGAACTTGTTGTTGCGGGTGTTCTGGCTGTCCTTGGCTGGAAAACCCAGCTTTATTCACATTTGCGCGGTGCAATGAACGTTGGTGCAACTCCGGTGGAGTGTATTGATATGTTGAATATCGTGTCATTCTTTTGTGACCGTGCTGACAGCGAATTCCAGCCTATTCTTCGCCGCCGCATGGACACAGCAAAGGGCATACTCGAAAAACTCCTCGACACCACAAGCAGTTTGTGAATGAACGTGATGCGATTGAATTCTTCACCCGGTAGAACAGCATCAATCCTTGCTTTGCTCCAGTTGCTCCACGTAATGAACAAGCGCCGTTCGGCTTTGAAGCAAGAATGTCGCAAAGAGTTCTTCATTGATAAGCAGCCGGAATACCGACGGCATGAGTGTATAGGCGGTATGGGCAACAGTTTTCATTGCCACGTCGTTTTCTAACATTTCCACTGTCAATGCACCGGATTTTTTCACAATGTTGCGTACAACCAACGGTAAGGCACTCGTGAACAAGGCTTGTGCCTTCTCAAGATTGTCGGCAATTGATGTGCGCACGGATTCTTGCGCTTTATCCAGTTCCGCCAAAAGTGCGTCAACTTGCGCTTCAGCAGCACGCTGGGGAGCAGAGGTGATCATTTGCGCGTAGTCCGTGAGCGAAAAGCGCCTGAGGCGCTGAACAACAGCATTGGTCGTTGTGGTGTCCATAAATCGTTTGGTGTCGTTGATGAGGTCTAAAAAATCTTTTCTACGCAGAAAACGAGGAAATTCGTAACTTCGCGGCTGTGCTTTTTGAGCGACAAATGCATTACAACACGCACTTGCTCTTTCGAGGAACATTTTACGGAATAGTTTGTCGGAAGTCAAGTATCTTCTGTAATCTTTCACTAAATCAACGACATACGCTTGTTTGCTTTTATTTCATTTTAGGAAAAATTATGTTTGAACCGCAAAAAACCTTGCTCCAAGACCTCACTGAGCGCACCGAAAACCTACGGAGGTTTCTTTGACGTTGCTGCCAAAACCGACGAAATGCTCCGCTTAGAAGCGGATTCGCAAGCGCCAAATTTTTGGGATGATGCCGATGCCGCACGGAGTATCATGCAGCACGCCGCCACGTTGAAAGAATGGGTCGAAGGCTGGAAAGCCGCACAGAAAGCCGTCGAAGACAGTGCCACGATGATTCAACTCGCCGAAGAGATGGAGGATTCCTCAATGGAAGCCGATGTCGTTGGCGAAATCACTCGCGCACAGGAACTTATCAATAATCTTGAGCTAAAAAATATTCTTTCAGGACCAGACGACGCAAGAAATGCCATTTTAACCATTAATGCAGGCGCTGGCGGCACTGAAGCACAGGATTGGTCGCAAATGCTGATGCGAATGTATATGCGCTGGGCGGAGCGTCGGGGCTACGCGATTTATCTCGCCGAAGAGGTCGAGGGCGATGTGGCGGGTATAAAATCGGTCACGCTGGAAATTCAGGGGCAGTTCGCTTACGGTTATCTCAAAGCGGAAAATGGTGTGCATCGGCTTGTCCGCATTTCTCCTTTTAATGCTCAAGGCAAGCGTCAAACCTCGTTTTCATCGGTCTATGTCTATCCCGAAATTGACGATACCATTGAAATCACTGTAAATCCGGCTGATGTGGAAATGGATACATTCCGCTCTGGCGGCAAAGGCGGACAGAATGTGAACAAGGTCGAAACGGCGGTGCGTTTGCGCCATATTCCGTCGGGCATTGTGGTTTCTTGCCAACAAGAACGCTCGCAATTCCAAAACCGCGAGCGTGCAATGAAGATGCTGAAATCGCGCCTCTATCAAAAGCAACTCGAAGAACAAGAAGCGGCAAAAGCCGCCATTGAAGGGACGAAAAAGAAAATCGAATGGGGCAGCCAAATCCGTTCCTACGTCTTTCAACCCTATACGATGGTCAACGACCACCGCACCGAAACAAAGGTAACAGACGTTCACGCCGTTATGGATGGCGATTTGGATGAACTTATCAAGGCGTATTTGCTGGAGTTTGGGAAGGATAATTGAGAAGTAATTATTTAGATGGCTTCTTCTTACGCCGCTTCCATCAGTTGGCGAGGCAGAACAAAAGACTCGCCAATAGTGGTCAATGCAACCGTCATGTCATGGCGAATCGAAGCAGAGTGCAAGCGCTCAAGCGGCTCGGAAGGCTCTTCTTCGCTTTGGTCAAATGTGGAACAGTGCATGGGGATAAAATATTCCGCCCGCATCTCCGATGCCATTTGTAATGCCTGTTCCGGCGTGCAATGGAGCGTTTCGTAGCCCTGATATGCGCCGATGGGCATAATTGCTATGTCAATGCCCCTATTGCGCAAGGCAGAAAATTTGTGCGTGTAAGCAGTGTCCCCACCAAAGACGATTTTTTTGCCGCCACCTTCTATCAAATAGCCGTTGTAGCTGCGTCCGGATATGGCATACCCGTTCGCTCTATCGCGCTCCCACGGCAAGCGCCAGCCGTTGTGCAATGCCTCCAAGCCGCTTATTTTGATGTTTTCCAGCCATAATTCCTGTTCCCAATCTATCTCATGAACCGATTTCCATGCTAAATCATCAATAATATCATGGGTGTTTTTTGCGGTAACGATGTGAATTTCATTCGGATATTTCGCCGCAAAGCGCCGTAATGTCGGCACGTCGGTATGGTCGAGATGAGCATGAGAAAGCAAGATAATATCAGGCTTGGGGAGTGTTTCGAGTGTGCGGGTCGGCTGCGTGTAACGCTCAATACCAATAACTCTACCGCAAATTTCGATGCCAACTCGTTCCGATAATACAGGGTCGGTCAATATCCATTTTCCAGCCAGATGAATAAGCATCGTTGCATGACCAATCCATTCAACGCTGATGCTGTTTGGTGCGTGGGTGAAGGGAGAAATGGCGAATGATGATAATGGGCAAGATGAGAAAGAGGGCAACGATGACGGAGGAGTGTACGGATGCGGTGTGTAGGCTAATCCATGCAAGAGCGAATCTTGAAGAGCAGAAGAAGACTTGGTTTGGAGTAGTGGTGTTGGCGGCTTTCGTCGCTTGGGAGGTCTGAGTGCGTCTAGTGTTGCCGTCATCGCAGTACGAAGAATCTCTTGTTTGGAAAGGGTCTGTACTTGGAACATAATGGATTACAGCATTGATAGAACAATCTGGCTGCTTCCCGATATGGGCGGCAAAACCACGTATTTGCCGCAATAATACACGTATCTTCGGCAAAAACACTGTTACCAAAACACTATATTCCCAATGTTACGAAAAGATTTACAGCGCATATTACGAGCGCTTTACACAGTTTTTACTCCGTCTTTATCGTAAGAGCCAGATTTATGTGGCTTCCAAAACTCATTGCTTATTCCTTTCTCATTCCTCTTCAAGTTCTTCCAATGCCGCCGAGAGTTCAGCAAAAGCGTGGGTGTCGCCTGCTTTTTTCGCTGCTTGCAGCCCGGCATTGTAGATTTCCTGCGCTTTTGCGGTTTGGTTGAGAGCGCGATAAACTCCTGCAAGCATATAATACGTCGGCACATACTCCGGCTCATCAATGCGTAGGCGCTCGAACCATTCCGTTGCTTGAGTGTAGTCTTTGCGGGCATTGTATTCCAGTGCAATGGCGTAGCGCGTGAAGGCATCGTGCGGCTCTTCGCGGTGTAGTTCGAGTAATTGTTCTAGGCGATTGGTCATAGCGGCGTGGTAAAAGGAAGGTGACGAAATACGTGGTCAATGCAAACCACAATATTCACCGAGAACACCGACTTTTGCAAATTTTTTCGTATTATTCTGTCCCATTGTGAGATGCTTTTCTGCGGAGATGTGGAAAATCACGCACTTCTGGGGATATTTAGATTTGTGCAAGAATCTTCCTCGTCGTAAATTCCTGTTTGTATAATTTGCGCAAAATACCACTCAGTTTTTGCTCCAACGATACTTTCTTTCCAACGCCAAACACCTTGCGCACACACGGAATAATGCTATGATTTCTCGCTGGGAAACGCTGGAAACAACCGTTGTGGCAGATTTGAAAATCTTCACTGCCAAAAGCGTCCAACGCAAACATCCCAAACGCGATGCCGTTGGGACATTTTACGTTTTGGATTCGGCGGCATGGGTGAACATTATTCCGCTTACGCCGGATAATCAGGTTGTGATGATTCGGCAGTATAGGCACGGCACGGACTCGGTGACACTCGAAGTACCGGGTGGGCTTGTCGAGCGCGGCGAAGACCCCGGCGAAGCAGGAATGCGGGAATGCCGCGAAGAAACAGGCTATGCAGCGCCAGAACCCGCAATACTCCTTGGCGTGAACGACCCAAATCCGGCATTTATGAATAACGAATGCCATTCGTATCTTTGGCGCAACTGCACTCTTCAACACGCACAAGCATTCGATGAATTTGAAGATATTGAGGTCGAACTTGTTCCTCTCGCTCATATTCCTCAGCATATTGCCGACGGAACAATCAAGCACTCTCTGACACTGACTGCATTTTTCTTTTACACCTTGAAATTTGGCGGTTTTGCGTAGGTTCATCTGAACAACTATTGAACATCTTAGCCGCGTACAACCGAAAATTTCACGATTTTTCACCGATGTCCATTATGGCACGAGTTATCGCCGTTGCAAATCAAAAAGGCGGTGTGGGCAAGACCACTACTGCTGTCAATCTTTCTGCCTCGTTTGCGGCAGCCGAACAGCCGACCCTGCTCATTGATATTGACCCCCAAGCAAATGCTTCAAATGGTCTTGGAATCAAGACCCGTGATTTGGAGAAAACGGTTTATGAGGTTTTGGTCGGCACGATGTCCGTCCATGAAGCAGTTGTCCCAACGGATATGCCGCATCTGGACGTGCTGCCGTCGCATATTAATTTGGTCGGCGCAGAGATTGAGATTGTTGATGTTAAAAATCGAGAACGATTGCTTGCCGAGCGCATCAATGCTATTCGGAGCAAGTATAAATTCGTCATCATCGACTGTCCGCCTTCGCTGGGGCTGTTGACGCTGAATGCGCTCACGGCAGCCGATTCAATTCTTGTGCCAGTGCAATGCGAATACTACGCTTTGGAGGGCTTAGGGCAGCTTTTGAACACCATATCCATCGTGCGCAAACACCTGAATCCGCGCCTTGAAATTGAAGGCGTATTGCTGACGATGTACGACAATCGTTTGCGCCTTTCCAATCAAGTCGTGCAAGAAGTAACGCGGCATTTGGGCGAAAAAGTCTGCAAAACGATTATCGGGCGCAATGTCCGCCTTGCCGAAGCGCCAAGCCACGGGAAGCCTGTTATTCTCTACGATGCGCTGTCTATCGGCGCAAAACACTATCTGGATTTGGCGCAAGAAATTCTTGACCGCGAAAAATTGCGGCTTTCCGGTGCAAACGGTACAATGATAGAAGCGGCGACAACTGTCCAAGCCGCCACAGCAGCCGTTTCCGCCGTTGCTTCGGCAATGCAGGAGCCGACAGTAAAGGGTTAACAGCACAGAACACGGTGCGTGGTACGCTTTGAATGTCTGAATTTTGAATAGTTATTTTCCACTCGTCGTTAGCTTTCTCGTAAATTATTATGGCAAAACGAAGTATTTCTCTTGGCAAAGGCTTAGATGCGCTTCTGCCGTCGAGTTTCAGTATTGAACCACCGGATGCCGCTCAAGCCGATGACGGACAATCCGTTGGCGTTATCGCCATGATTGATGTAAAGCGTGTGCGCCCGAATCCCATGCAGCCACGTCAGGATTTTGACCGTGATGCACTCGAAGACCTCAAAAAATCTATCAAAGAAAAAGGCGTTATCCAGCCGATAACCGTGCGGCGGATGGATGGCGGCTACGAGATTATTGCCGGTGAGCGCCGTGTTCGTGCTTCGGGCGAAATTGGCTTAGAGACTATTCCAGCGTATATTCTCGACATTGAAACTGACGCGGATATGCTGGAATTGGCGCTGATAGAAAACGTACAGCGCGAAAATTTGAATCCGATTGAGGTGGCACTTGGTTACAAGCGCCTGATGGAAGAATGCCGATTAACCCAAGAAGAAGTCTCGAAAAAAGTCGGCAAAGACCGCACCACAATCACAAATTTCCTCCGTTTGTTGCGTCTTCCCAACGAAATTCAGCGCTCATTGCGGGCAAAAAAACTCTCTATGGGTCATGCCCGCGCCATTCTTGCGCTGTCGGATGAAGGCAAGCAGCATGAGGTTTTCGAGCAGGTACGCGAGTTGGAGTTGTCGGTTCGCAAAACAGAAGAAATTGTCAAGAAAGTAGAAGCCGGAGCAAGTGTAGAAGAGGCATTGGCAGACAAGCCCCTGCTGCAAGCCGATACTCAGCCTACTTTCGCATCATCGTCAAATGGCAATGGCAGTCCAAAATCAGAAACTGGCTCTGCAAGTGGCTTCGGGGCTATGGGCAAGCATCCTGCACCTGCAATTGCCGTCGATAATTTTGCCATCCCCGACGACCTTAAAGATGATTTTGCGCCCGTTCAAGCGGATGATATGCCAGAGCGCAGCGCCAAAGCGCCTTCGGAAGCGCCGGAAAAAGACCCGACTATTGTGGCTTTGGAAACCAAATTGCGCCATATTCTGGCAACCCAAGTCCGTATCAAGATTCGCCCAAACGCGCAGAATGGTGTCATTGAAGTTGATTTTTACTCCACCGATGAGTTAGA
>JAAFHM010000159.1 GCA_013298375.1 Ignavibacteria bacterium
TCGGCGCAGTCGTTCCCGTCAGCTGAAGCGAACTACCGTTCAACGCCAAGCTACCTGTGCTGTTATCTAAGCGCAATGTGCCTTGGTATGTACCGTCGCAGGCAGGAGTACCGCCAACACCGTTGATGGTCACAACCGCGCCCGTCGAAAGGGTCAGTACGCTTGGACCATTGACCTCAATTTTATTCAAGAAGCGTCCTTGGTGAACACTCGCTGCGTTCAACTCGCCTAACCAGAAATTCGCGTTATGAATACTGTTATAGACAAACGACGATGGGGAAGCGGCGTTACCGCCCCAAATACGACCACCGCCTGGCAACAACCGTGCTGTTGTCGAGATGGTATTATTCAAAAGATCCACAACCGCCGGAATTGTTTGGGCAGCGCTACCGATTTTGAATAAGAGTCCGCTCAAATACAAGTCACCACCAACCAACTGCACCGTACCTTGCGTGACAACCTTACAGTTGTTGATTTGAACGGCATTTGTCGTTGTTGCCAAAGCAAAGTTTTTGTCAATGACCAGCGTTCCATTGAAAATTTGTGGAAACTCGGTATCGGTCGTGTTTTTCACAGCAAATCCGGCAGCTTCCGCAGAATAGAGAAGGCGAGAAGCGACGTTCAAATAACGCACCGGATTCACTGCCGGAGTGCCCGTTACATTACCATCGTTAATGATATTCAATGTGCCTGTTGTTCCGATGTCCATACCGCCCACTGCTACTGTTGCCGGAAGCGCCAGAGCGCCCGCCGTTGGCAACGCAACCGTACCATTCACCAACATCCGACCGCCCGTAATCGTCCCAGCAGGCTGCACCCGCAAGGTAACGTTTGGATTCACGGTAAAACCATATCCCGTACCGACGGCGGTACGTGTGTTGCTCATCGTAAAGGTGTTCGTAACAGTTAAATTCGTGTTCAAAACAGCACTCAAGGCGGCATTCGGAGCCGCATTGGAGTTGTCATTGAGAAGCAAGGTGTTTAAAGTCTCACCGTTATTAACAAACTGTAACGTCGCTGTGCCAGGACCATTCAAATTAAGAATGGAGGCATTGCTACCTCTAATACCCGTGGGTAATGGGCTAGTAATATTCAATGTGCGGCTACCGGGCGCACCAGAAGCGGGGTTCACGTCGGTACCGATAGTGAGTGTAGGACCGCCAGCCCCCATAAATCCTGCTCCTGTCAAATCCAAAACACCCGCTTGCAACGTGGCGCTACTTGTGATGGTGTACGCACCAAGGAATCCAAAGGAGGCAGTCGGTTTGTTAATAACAAGATTTCCGGGATGTGTGCCTGTAATCAATTCGCCTGTTGTTACAGCCGGATTACGTGCATCAAACCCACCGCCAGTATCTTCATAGCGCAACGTAGCGTTCTGCTCTGCCGGAGCGCCGATGATGTAAGGAGCGATAGAGTTTTGATTACGTCCGTATTGCAACGTCGTACCTGCATTTCTCACAAAACCTGTTGTCGTGCCTGCTGGCAAAGAGGTTGGTGTCTGTGTGCTGATTTGCAGTGTACCGCCGTTCGCAATCAAAATCGTGCTGCTTGGGTCCACGTGGTTATATGTGCCACCAGCAAGAATAGCTAATGTACCAAAAACGGTTGTATTCGGTGAGTTCATCGCTGTCCCCGTCGGAAGCGTCAGAGCCATCGTAAATCCACCCGTACCAAGGGACAAACGCGAGTTTGGACCAATAAGAAGGTTGTCGTTATCTGGTTTGTCGCGGTTCAGGCTGAGTGTTGTTGGAAGATTATTCGGAGCAAGCGTCACGTTTGCACCATCGATAACACTCATTTGCTGAATTGCCGCAGGAATATTATTCGTAATTTTTGGCGCTTGCGTACGGTCGAAAACCGCCCAATCATTTACGCCCGGTGCGTTTGCCGAGCCGCCTGCGCCGCCAGAAGTAGAAGCCCAATTACCATTGACCCCCCAATCACCAGCCGCCGGAGAACCACCAACCCAGTAAATCGGGAAGAGTTCGTTGGAAACGATGAAGATGGTATTACTTAATGCACCATTGTACGTTGCTTGAATAGAGCGTGGTGTGGTCAGAACACCACCATTAACGGGGTTTGTTGGCAAAACGTTCACGTATGTTGCTCCTGTCCAACGGCGAATCGTTGTCAGGCTTGTTCCCATAGCACCCGTCAATGTTGGTTGAAACTGCCCCGCCATTGCAGGCTCGTCACCAAAACCATTGGCTGGGTTATAGGGATTATTTGTCCATCCGGTGACAAGTTTTGCACCTGCACCGTTCACGCCCGTACCGCTTGAAATCGTCCACTGACCGCGCATACTGTTATTCGCGAGGGTTGGTATAGCTGGAACAGCATTGACAATAGCAGATGTTACCGAAACAGTATAGTTTTCACCCGGAAGCGCTGCTACGCTGTTGCTCACCGTAATAGGACGATACGCCGAGGCAAGAACAGCACCAGCCGCACCAACGAAACTCACACCGACGGGGATGAGAACATCGCCCGGCGTGAGATAGCCGCGTAATTGGAGGTTGCCGCCTTGTGAAGCATCAATGAAGTTTCCATTGGGATTCGGTACATTTGCCGCCGTGATAAGATCGGGCGGATTCAGTACCGTTAAATTTGCGCCATTAGCAAGTTGAAGCACTGCATTGTTTTGCAGAGTGACCAAACTTGTTTGCAGTGGCGTTCTGAGAGAAACCATGTAATCAATCAAGGCGCTCATCGCCGTTCCGGGTGTCACACCATCACCTGTCACACGGATTTCTAACAACTGCTGACCGCCCGCCGCAAATCGTGGAAAGGAGCGAATCTGAGCAGCTGTAGGCGCTGGGAGGGTCGTTCTCGTAAATATCAGCCTTGCGCCACCATCACCAACAAGAGCGCCAACCGTGCCAGTTGTCATCGGAATATGCCCACCTTGACCAGCAAGTGTCGTATTCGCTGCGCCTGCTCCTTGGAACGTGATTTCACTCGAATTGAGGATAAGATTACCCGAATTAACAAAGCGCAACTGACCGTTGTAGTTGGAATTCCCCGCCAGACCATATCCGGCAGCTACGGCGCTTCCATCTATGACCATTTTTTGTCCACTGGCGAAACTGAGATTGCCCGTGTTGCGAATCTCTAAATAATTAAGGGAATTACCGTAAACGGCACCAGTATTGGTTGTAACAGCAATAGTACCGTTCGCTATTGAGTTATAGACCAATGCGGATTGACCTGGTGCAGTCGCAGGAACACCTGCTAAGAAGCCACCCGATGCTGTGCTAATCACACCATTGACAATAAGTTGACGGGTACTTAATCCCAAACCGCCTTGAGTGAGCGTCAGAGGACCACTCATTGTCGTATTGCCCATCAGGGCAACCGTCGTAATATCGCTCACCATCGTCGTCGCGCTTTGCAAACGATTGATGACAACGCCACCACGCATATCCGCCGGAAGTTCGGAAACATTTGCATTCCGCGTAGCTGGCGCAGTAAACGCCATTACGCCCGGGAAAGGAACAGTAAATGCGGTAACCGTAGCATCGCGGTCGAGATACTCCAAGATAGAAGTAGCATCGGTATAGAATGCGCCATTTGCTGTACCAGCAATATTACCATTACCATTTAACTGAACACGTCCACCCGGATTGACAAGAATACCAGCAAGTGGGCTGTTAATGTTCACATTCAAGTTTGTCAATGTCGCACCAGTAGCAATAGCAAATACGCCATTGACAATGATACGCCCTGTGCTAACCGCCGGAAGAGCATCAATTTGGTGAGCTGTACCTGAGCGCAGAGTAACGGTGCGCGAAGCAGGAATCGTAAGTTGACCACCTGCGTTACCCGCAGCACCCAATTCTAAGCCAGTAAGAGCGCTTCCAACAATATTCAAATCAGAATTGATCGTCAAATTCATCGAAGGAATCTGATTGACAAGACGATTCAAAAATTGACCATTAACAATCGTTCCAATCGGATTTATACCGAAAGTCAAATCCGATACAGTAGGATTGAGCGGTGTCTGGGAAGCAGCAACGGCAATATCTCGGAAAATAAGAGAATTATTTACCGCGACACTGAATGCAAAAATATTACCGCCATTGCGCATATTGCTTGCACAAAGTTCCATCGAAAAATTATTCGGCAAAGTAAGCGGGCAACCATCGACAATCAATGTACCGCCAGAGCGCCACACTTGCATATCCGCAAACGTCGTCACAGCACCAACGGGGCGGCGAATAACAAGGTTGCCAAGGAGGGTAGCTGGGCTAACAGGAACTTCTAAGTTATCATTTGGAATAGGAATGGTAACAGTCGTATTATCATTACGGTCATAGACGAGGGATCCGCGTGAGCCTGTCAGAGCATACAAGACTGCCCCAGCAGCACCGCCATTATTGGTAAACGTACCACCCGACATTCTTAATGCACCACCATCTTCAATTCTGAAGCGTTGTGCAACATCATTTATCACCGTGCCGCCAATGCGGATGGATAAATCACCAAATATCGTTGCAGCAGCTGTAGCAGAACCGACACCCGTAACACGAAGCGTAACATCTTGTTCAATAAAGAGTTTACACAACGACCCCACAAATAATGGGGCATTGGTGCTTCCGGTGACACCGCCAATACGGAAAGTCGAGGTCGTACCGCCCATAATCCCGAAGGTAACTTGGGGTCCGCTCGAAACACCATTGAGTAATTGAATCTGCCCTACGCCTGGCATCCCCACGGGAAATCCCGTAATAATACTCGGATTACCCGACGCGGCATCAAAAATGGCAATATCCTGCGCATTCCCATATCCGGGAACGCCTGCGCCACCTACGCCGCCTGAAGCCAAGCTCCAGTTTGCCGACAATCCCCAGTTATTACTGCCACCGCCAACCCAGAAAAATGTCTGTTGTGCCGAAGCAATATTCGTCATCGCAAAAAGCGCCAAAACAAAAACAATAACCTGCACAGCAGAGCCTTTAGCCGCCGTGCGCGTTGCCTTCAGAACAGTACGCAGAGTGCGGTGCAGCAAGGACACATCCTTTTGCATCGCGTCCAAAGCCTCAAGCGAGGGACTCGCGGCGTTGGCACTGGTACTGTCTCCGGCGCGTCCGCTCAGGGGGCGCAGAGCTACGCCACGAATGGGCGAGCGCTGCTGAGCAGAAGTGTGTAGAGAGTTCATAGTCTATCTCCAAAAAATAACTATTGTGAATTGAAAAAGAGGGTTTGAGTTAGTCACAAATTGAGAACGATGAGGATTGAAGAAGCAGAGAGCAAAGAGTTTCATGGTAGCATCTACGTTTGTATTCAACTATTCGACACAACTCTTTGTACTTTAATGCAAATACCCCACTCACTTCATGTTCATCTCGCGGCAAAGATACCATTTTTTTTCAGGAATTATCCTCTTTGCCACAGACTTTTCCACAAAATTTTCCACAATGATTGTACTAAAATCAACGAAGAAAAATTGCAAAATTGATTTATGCAAAAAATGTGCCATGAAAAAAGTTACAGGAAAAATTCGTAACTCGTCGGGTGCGAGGGTCTCGCTGCCTTGAGCGAGGCTCTCGCTTTGGCGTAGGAGCGAGAGCCTCGCTACGAAGCGAGACCCTCGTGTTGAACGTGATGAGCATAGATGAATCTTCGCCAAGTGAAAAATACCCCAAAAACGCCACAAGCCGAATGTCCTGCGACATTCGGCTTGTGAAAGCGTTTATCCCTCATACTTTGTTTTAAGCATCGTAGGGCAGCAATTCTGGCTGAGAAGCCAGAAGCGCATTAATTTCGTGTAAAGTGTGCTGGATAGCCTGAAGGCGTTCTGGTGCCAAAAGTGCGCTGTAACGGCGCACCATACTCAAGGCAAGCGCCCCCGTTGCCAAATCCGCACGGGAAAGACGCTCATGGCTGTGAACCTTGACTAAAATTTCATGAATTTCATGTTCAAGCCATTCTCCGGCATGACCGGTAGGCTTGTGGGCGGAAGCTGCAAATGCTGTCATAGCGTTTCTCAAAAAATGTTGATAGAAAGAAAATAGAGCAAATAGGAGAAAACAAATAGTCGTGATAGCCACGATGCTGGTGTACAACAAATTACATAACAGAAATCATACTATCAAAAGCAAATATAATCATTTTTCACATTCTGTGTAAGTATCGGCAAGTCATTTTTTCACCTGACCAAAAGTCATATTCTGAACTGTTTTTTATGGGCAGCTTCTCAACACCTCACAAAGTCTCGCTTGGCATACCATTTGAATACTTTTCCACAGGTAATTACGGGCGGCTTTTTGGGCATTTCGGGACTGTATCGTCTTGGTACGTTTTCAGTAATTATCTCACTCATTGTCTCACTTTGGTAGTCAGAACACCATGCATATCTTCATCACAATTATCAACATTAAGCCTCTGATTTTTGTACATTTTTCACGAAACGTGAGGCATTTATTACTTATCTGTGTAGTGCTGATGCTGTCTTCCTGTCAAAGTGCGATTCGTTTTAGCTCCGCCGCAAAGAGCGCGGGCGGCTCTTCCGAGGTGGCTTCTTCTTCTCTAAACTCCAAAAGCCGTGCCAATTCTTCCGTATCCTCTTCTACATCGTCTCGTCCTCACTCTGCCGCACCACTCACTGCCAAACAAGCACGCATTCTCGAAAGTGCAGAGCGCTGGCTCGGAACGCCCTACCGCTATGGCAGCACGACGCGCCAAGGCACAGACTGTTCGGGCTTTGTGATGCGTATTTATGAGGAAAATGGTCTGGCAGTGCCGCGCAGCACCAAAGACCAGTTTTTGAGCGGCGTTCCGGTGGAAGAGCAGGAATTAAGCGTCGGAGATTTACTCTTTTTCAATACCAGTGGCACGGGCGTTTCTCATGTTGGCATCTATGCCGGAGACAATACCCTTATACACGCATCCAGCAAAAACGGTGTTGTCCGGCAATCCTTTTCGGAGACGTATTTGGCAAAAACGTATCTTGGAGCGCGACGCATTTTGCTATCAAAGCCGTAAGAGACGAGCGACGTTAGAGCAAGAAGAGTAATTTGTTCAAATGTTCAAAAATCCTTTGCTATCTTGACGCTGAACGCCTAAATTGTGCCGTGTTCAGAACATTTCTTCATTAACCATTCTTACGCGGGAGTACAAGCTATGCTCGAAGAATTGCAACGAAAATTTACGACCGAAAATTTCACCGAAGAGCGCTATAAAGCTCTACTCACGGATATTGACCAAACGCTCGGCACAACGGTTGAATTTCGCATTTGCGAAATGCCACTTTTCCTTTCCAGCGGTTTTGCCCGAAAGCTGGAAGACGCTGCCGTTTCAATTCTGCTCGAATGTGTTACGCCAGAATATTTGGAATATGCCAAACCTTCGCTGGAAGAGCGCTATACCGTGCCGCATCAGCACCCGCACCCGCTTTTTGGTATTGTGGATTTTGCCGTCACCAAAGGCGATAATGGCGAATTTGAGCCGAAATTGATTGAATTACAAGGATTCCCGTCGCTCTACGGTTTTCAGCACTTGTACTCCGTCAAAGCAATGGAGCATTACAAACTCGACCCGCGCCTCTACTTCACCTTGAGCGGCAAAACGCCGGAAGAATATCTCACAACACTTCGCAAAAATCTTCTGAATGGTCACAACGTCGAAAACGTTGTTTTGATGGAGCTTACACCCGACAAACAAAAAACGTTACCAGATTTTATTGCCACCGAACAGCTCACGGGCGTTCGAGCGGTGGATATTTGCTCACTCAAAAAAGAAGGTCGCAAACTCTATTACGAGCGCGATGGCAAATGGATACCAATTCATCGTATTTTCAACCGCGCCATTATTGACGAATTGGATGATGCAAAAGCGGTCATTCCGTTTGATTGGCGCGACGACCTTGATGTGGAATGGGCAGGTCATCCAAACTGGTATTTCCTTATCAGCAAGTATTCCATGCCCTATTTGAAGCATAAAAGCGTCCCGAAAACGCATTTTCTTCACACACTGAAGGACATCCCGCAGGACATTGAGAACTACGTGCTGAAACCCCTATTTGCCTTTGCTGGTAAAGGTGTGAACGTCAACCCGACACGTAAAGACGTGGAAGACGTTCCAGCAGCAGAGCGCGACAAATGGATTCTCCAAGAGCGTGTTCATTATGCAGAAGCAGTCTATACACCCGAAGGCATGAACAAAGCGGAGGTTCGTATTCTCTGTATTTGGGAGCCAGACGCAGCAAAGCCCGTTCCTTATATGTCACTTCTGCGCTCAGGACGAGGACCCATGCTGGGAGCGCGGTACAATCGCATTCCTTGGACGGGAGCGTCCAGTTGCTTCTTTGGGGATGAAGCAATTTTTGCGTGAACTTACCTGTCATTCTAACGTCAAAACCCGTTCTACGTCTCGGAAGACGTAGGACGGGAAGACTTCGGCAAACTCGCCGATTACCTTTTTCTTTCGTCTATGTCCACATTTCCTCCTGCTCGGCAGGGCTGGTATGCCGTTGCCATCTTGCTTCTGGCGTACACTTCCTCCATGATTGACCGTGTTATTTTGGGGTATTTGGTCGGTCCTATCAAACAAACCTTTGGCGTTACGGATTCACACCTCAGCTTGCTGATGGGCATTGCTTTCACGCTCTTTTACACGCTTCTGGGGATTCCTGCCGGACGCTTGGCAGATAATTCCGTGCGGCGCAACGTTATTGCGGGCGGTATCGCGCTGTGGTCGTTAGCAACAGCGTTTTGCGGCATGGCAAAAACCTATATCCAACTCTTCATCGGGCGAGTAGCCGTCGGCGTGGGCGAAGCAACGCTGAGTCCAAGCGCATACTCCCTCATTGCCGACCTGTTCCCACCGGAAAAACGCACAACGGCAATGAGTATCTATTCGATGGGTATTTCCGTTGGCAATGGAACGGCAGTCATGTTGGCGGGCAGCATAGCGGGGTTTGCCGCAACAGCAGGAATGATGAGGCTTCCGCTTGTGGGTGAGATTCATGCGTGGCAATACATTTTCTTTTTGGTAGGTCTGCCAGGACTGTTCATTAGCTTGCTTCTGTTCACGGTGAAAGAACCCGCACGGATTGGGGCAAAGAGTATTGAGCGGGTTAGTATTCGTCAGGTCTTGCAGTATCTGAAACAACACCGCAAAGCAGCACTCTGCCATACGCTTGGCTTTGGGCTGTTTTCCATTTTTAATCAAGGCGTGGGCTTTTGGTTTCCGGAGTTTTTTATTCGCACATATGCTTGGAAACGCCCCGATATTGGCGTGTGGCAAGGATCGACAAGTATTGTTTTCGGAACACTGGGGCTTTGGGCGGGAAGCCGCTTGGCAGCATGGTTTTTGAAGCGTGGTTATGCAGACGCAAATATGCGCGTGATGCTCACGGCGGCGGCTTGTTTACTGCCTGTTGCGGTTATTATGCCCCACCTCCCGACAGGCACAATGGCGGCGTGGTGTTTTGTTTGGACGGCTTTTTTTGGATTTATGCCCTACGGTGCAGCTCCGGCGGCAATTCAACAACTTATGCCGAATCAAATGCGCGGGCAAGCCGGAGCGCTTTTTCTCTTTACCATCAACGTCATGGGCGGCGGCACGGGTCCCTTTATCGTCTCTTCGCTCACCGATTTTGTCTTTCGGAACGACGCGGCTTTGCGCTATTCTATCAGCCTTGTAGCACTTGGGAGCTTGTCGGGAGCGGTACTGCTCTACACGATTGGTCTCAAACACTTTCGGGCAAGTGTAGCACGAATCGGCACGGTCGCCTAGGCAAAAAGGAAATATAGGAGACAGGGTAAAAACTCAGAAGCCTTATCAATACTGGCTTCTACAATAAGTTTTCACGTATTTTGCAAGTGCTTCTACGCCGAGTCATCAGGGT
>JAAFHM010000393.1 GCA_013298375.1 Ignavibacteria bacterium
CATGGTTCGTTTGAAAAAAGTGGAAAAATGGAGTGAAAAATCGTTAGCTGAACATTGATTGCAAAGCCTCTTCACTACTGCATACTTGGGCATGGGTGAAGAATGTTCTTGATACAAAAATACCATACTTCGCAGGGCGAAATATGGTATGAAAGGTGCTTTGTGTGGTATAATTGAGCTAACCGAAACAGATTATTTCACAGCATACAATTCCTCTGAAAATCTCATAAAATCTGCCTTCGCCGCCTTCAAAATGCTGAGAACTTTGAGAATATCATCACTTGTGGCAAGAAAAGCCTCACTCACCGCATATTTTCTGCCCTCCAAGACCACAAAAAACCAAGACCGCCCCACAATGTATGAGCCATAGAGCGGATGTGGAACGGTGTTCAACTCCTGCGCGGCAACCATCTCCGCCAGAAGTTGCGCAAGGGGATTGTTATTAGGCGCGAAGGTTTTTTTGTACTCATGCAAAAAGAAAAACGGACGAACAGGCTTCGATTTGCCTGTAGCGACCATAAAATCTACGCGCCCCGACATTTGAACGTCGCCAACGGTGGCGGACAAGGTGCGCTGGGTAAAAGTGTGGAAGTATTGCGTATCGTAGCGAACAAGATTCACAAATGGCGCGATAAACTTGAACTTGAGTTCATCTTCATTCCACAAATCAATTTCCGCCGCAAGATTTTCCTGCAACGCCGCAATGATAGTGCGTTCTACCTCATTCATCGGAAAGTCGGCACGGAGCCAGTTTGTTAGCGTGGGCAAATTGGGTACACGCTCCAACGAAAATGTTTGCTCAAGGTCGTCTATGTCCCATTGGTCAAAAGTCTTCATAATCGTAATACTTATTGAGATTGTGATTATTTCCACTTCTTGAAATCAAGCCATAAATTACGAAAATTTTGAGAAGGAAATACAGAGAACGCTTTGATGAGTCGTACATTCGAGTCATCGAATCATATCGTAGAGATAAGCAAAGGCACGACTTTTACGAAAACATAGCATTGCTTTTTCATTTCCCTCGTGATTTTATGCGCACTCTTGAGAAAAATTTTCCTATTTTTGCGCTGCTTTCGCGGATACAATATATCCCGCATTTTTCTTCACTTTTGATGTTCCAAGCACCATGCAACGCAATACTATCTCGCGCTTTATCGAAGAACATTTTCTCCATTTCAATGCCGCCGCGCTCGTGGATGCTGCGAAGGGCTACGAAAAACATCTCGCCGAAGATGGAAAAATGATGATAACACTTGCTGGAGCAATGAGTACCGCCGAACTTGGCAAAACTCTTGCTGAGATGATTCGTCAGGATAAAGTGCAGATTATTTCTTGCACAGGAGCAAATTTGGAAGAAGATATTATGAATCTTGTGGCACATTCACACTATAAACGTGTGCCGCATTACCGCGACCTTGCACCGAAGGACGAATGGGAACTCCTCGAAGGTGGTTTCAACCGTGTTACCGATACGTGCATTCCTGAAGAGGAAGCATTCCGTCGTATTCAAAAGCATATTTTTCAGCAATGGAAATCGGCACAAGACAAGGGAGAGCGCTATTTCCCGCATGAATTTATGTACAAAATGCTGCTTTCTGGCGATATGGCGCAGTATTACGAAATTGACCCCAAAAACTCATGGATGCTTGCGGCGGCGGAAAAGAATTTGCCAATCATCGTTCCGGGCTGGGAGGATTCCACGATGGGCAATATTTTTGCGTCTTATTGCATCAAAGGCGAACTTCAGCCAAGCGTGATGAAATCAGGCATTGAGTATATGATGTGGCTCTCGAAGTGGTATATTGAGAACTCCAAAGGCAAAGGTGTGGGCTTTTTCCAGATTGGAGGCGGTATTGCGGGGGATTTTCCGATTTGTGTCGTGCCGATGCTCTACCAAGATATGGAAATGACCGATATTCCATTTTGGAGTTATTTTTGCCAGATTTCGGATTCGACCACCAGCTATGGATCGTATTCCGGTGCCGTGCCGAATGAGAAAATTACGTGGGGGAAACTGGATATTGACACGCCGAAATTTATCGTGGAATCGGATGCTACAATTGTTGCACCACTGATTTTTGCATGGTTGCTGAATATGTAGGGTAATACCGCCGTCTTCTTGGATGTGGCAGTGATCCTCGTTCATCTATACTAAAAAAGGCTAGGAATTGTGTTGCTCAAAGTTCTGAAAATTGAGCGATATCAAGGTTTTCAACTCATCGGCATACTGTAATGAGCGGTGGTAATAAACGAGTCAATCGTCGCGGAAAATATCGTGAAATCGGTAAAAATAGATTCTTGAATTCAAGTGGCATAACCCGATAAAAAAGCGCGAATCTGGCTTGTAACCAGATTCGCGCTGTATGAATATCAGCAAAAGATTTGGCGTTAAATCGTTAATGACGATGCTTTTTCCGCTAAGGACTCCTTCGACGGCGGACGGAACTCCCCAATAAACGGCGCTATATCATCGATCAGACCAATACAGGTTTCCTTGTTGATATATTCCACGACCGCTTCCATACTACCAGTTTGCTCATAAATACGGAGTTGGCGGTCAGCACCGGTGCCGTTTTCGAGAATGGTATGAATGTAGTTGATTTCATTGCGCGAACCCAAGTCATCCACAACATCATCCACAAAATAGAGCAGTTCGTGGATAAGTTGGCGTGTCGGTATTTCGCGCTGCTTACCGAAATCAATGAGTTTGCCGTCCAACCCGTAGCGTACCGCACGCCACTTGTTTTCCATGAGCAAAGCGCGGTGGTACAAGCGGAAGCTGAGATTGCGTGAGTAGAGTTTATAGAGTTTTGCGACGATAGCTTGGCAGAGAGCCGCAATAGCAATGGTTTCGTCAATGCGCATCGGTAAATCGCAAATACGAATTTCCAACGTTGGAAAATTCGGATGGGGCCTAATATCCCACCATATTTTTTTCGCGTTATCAATACAGCCCGTGCGGACAAGCAATTCCACGTAGTTCTGGTATTCGCCCCAACTATTGTAATAATCCGGTAAGTTCGTGCGGGGAAAGCGCTCAAATACTTTTGAACGATATGATTTCAAGCCCGTTTTAATACCCGTCCAAAATGGGGAATTGGTCGTCAAAGCAAGAATATGAGGTAAGAGATACCGAATCTCATTCATAATCTGAATCTGCAACTCTCGATTCTCAATACCAATGTGGATGTGCATACCGAAAATCAGCAGCGACCGTGCCAGCATTTGCATATCTTCTACGAGAATCTTGTAGCGTTCATCGGGAAAGATTTCTTGGTCTTTCCAATGCGAAAAAGGATGGGTACTTGCCGCACCAAGCATCAAGCCATTTTGCTTGGCGATGTGGTTCACCACCGAGCGAATTTTAGTAATTTCCGACCGCGCTTGTTGAATATCTTTGCAAACACCGGTGCCGATTTCCAGCATCGAACCTATCATCTCCGGCTTAATATGCTCATGAAGAAGCATCTGTCCTTTGGAGAGGAGTTCGATGTCAATGTGGGATTTGAGTTGGAAGGTTTTGGGGTCAAGAACCATATACTCTTCTTCGATACCAAGCGAGAATGCGGGTTTGTCAACATCGCCCGAAATCTTGCGTGCGGGTGTGTCTGTTGGAGTCATAGGCTGTGGTTGAACAAAATAGTAAGGGAAAAATTGTTAGTTGGGATAGAATATCAATTTCATGAACACATTTTCATTTTTATAAGCCGCCCTAAGAATAGGAAATTATTTTGCTATTGTCAAGTCTTTTCGCAGTTTTCGATGAAAAAATATGTTTCTTGCGTTATCATTTGTCAATGTCCCTAATAAAATCTAGCTTTGCACGTTGTAATTCAAAAGTAAATTCATTTCCCAATAATCTTTTTTTCATCACATCAATTTCTCCAAAGGAAGCAATTATGCCAGTAGCGATTGGTCAAACTGCACCAGATTTCGCCCTCAAAACCAAAACAGCCGAAGGCGCGTCAACCATTACGTTGAGTGATTATCGTGGTAAAAATGTCGTCCTACTATTTTTCCCGATGGCATTTACGGGAGTCTGCACAAACGAACTCTGCTCGGTGAGCGGTGGCTTAGAACTCTATTCTTCGCTCAATGCCCAGGTTTTCGGCATTAGCGTTGACAGCCCGTTTACGCTTGAAGTTTTTGCGCAAAAAAATAATATCGCCTTTCCGTTATTGTCTGATTTCAACAAAGAAGCATCGAAAAGCTACGATGCACTCTACGGCAATTTCGTACCGGGCGTTTGGGATTTACAAGGCGTTTCAAAGCGCTCCGCATTTGTTGTTGATACCCAAGGCGTTATCCGTTATGCGGAAGTTTTGGACAATGCGGGTGAATTACCCAATTTCTCGAAAATCGAAGAAACGCTCAAATCCTTGAGCTAAAACTTGCGCGGTTGATGAAAAAGCCCGTATCCCGAAATAGCGCCGGATATGGGCTTTTTGATACTAACCGAAGTATCGTGAAGTGTGTATTACATCTACATCGCGCTAATATTCCAATTTAAATTCCAGTGTAGAACTCCCGTAAAATAGCTCTCAGCTAGTCCTTGAACTCAAGTTATGCCTACTCTACGACAGTCATTCTTTGCTACTTTGATTGATAGGATGATACCGATAACATACCTAGGGCAATCGCATGAAAAAGGTAGGAAAAAGGGCTGATAATACGGAAATTTGTTCTTCTAGCCAAGCACTATTTCATCATTATTTTCGCTCTTTCTCATGCCGAAACTCTCACTCCAAGAAGCCT
>JAAFHM010000067.1 GCA_013298375.1 Ignavibacteria bacterium
TTGGTGATGCGGTTGATGCTTCTACGCGCACGGTAAAAGTGCGTGTGAGTATGAAAAATTCTGCCGGAAAACTGCTCCCCGGAATGTTCGCAAAGGTAGATTTTACCGAGCCTCAAGACCACGTTATTGCGCTGCCGCCGACAGCGATTGTTACGGTGGAAGGGAAAGATTTTGCGTTTGTGCAAACCGCCAATAACCGCTTTGAACGCCGTACCGTTACGGTGGTTTCATCGTTGCCGGAGCAGGTAATTGTGGCTTCGGGACTGAAACAAGGAGAACAAGTCGTAACCGAAGGCGCGATTTTGCTGAAGGGTTTGAGTTTTGGGTTTTAGTTATTGAAGTGCTTTTCTTCAAAAGTTTGTATTTTGCCTAAATGACGCGGCTCTTAAATTCAAGAGAGTACAATTACGCCGTCAAGCTCACCAAAGAAGGCAAACCGTTACCCATCATACCATGACACAACCAAACATTTGCCAAATCTGCCAAAAATCTCAGGACGAAACAACGCTGGTTCCTGCGGCTTCGGTTCGCAAAGGAGTAATGGATCAAATTCGGAATTCATTTCCTGCCTTCGATGCAAGCGGATTTGTCTGCGAACAAGATTTGGTACGCTTTCGGGAACAGTATATCGAATCACTCATTGAGCGCGAAATGGGCGAGCTTTCGTCGTTGGAGGAAGAAGTTGTTCAGAGTGTTGCCCGCCGGGAAATTTTATCAGAGCCGCCGGAAGATGACGATGATGAACAGAGGAATTTCGCCGATACAATGTCGGATGCTTTGGCACAATTTGGCGGTTCGTGGAAGTTTTTGATTACGTTTGCGTGTGTGCTTTTTTCGTGGATTTTCGTAAACACGTTTCTTGCATTTATTCGACCTTTCGACCCTTATCCCTATATTTTTCTGAACTTATTGTTATCCTGTCTTGCCGCCATTCAAGCCCCTATAATTATGATGAGTCAAAATCGTCAAGAAGCAAAAGACCGAGTTCGGGCGCAGAAAGACTATCAGGTGAATCTGAAAGCAGAGTTGGAAATACACGCCGTGCAGGAAAAAATAGACCATTTGCTGACGGAGCAGTGGCGACGGATGACCGAACTTCAGCGTGTGCAAATTGAGCTTCTGCAGGAATTACGGTCTATGCAGCAACATTCTTCTTCACAACAGTAATTTTTTGTTATGAAAAAAACTCCCGCATTCCGCAGCGCAGCAAGGAAAAGCAAACCCGCTTTCTATCTTCTTGCTTCAGGGTTTTTGCTCTGTTTCGCATTGGTAAGCTGCTCTAATGCTAGTTTGGCGAGCAAAAGCAGTACCGATGTAGAAGTCTCGGAAATTAACCGTTTGGCACGTGTGAGGGAGTCTCGTTTTCGCTCCGAAGTTGTCGCACTTGAGGATACATCGAAGGTGCAGCCGATTATTCTTACCACCGGAGAGGTGAAAAATTCTTACGAAGAGATTGCACTGGTAAGAATTCAGGGAATGCCGTTGGGTGGTATTGAAAGTATTAATGCAGGGCTGCGTTCGGAAGCGCGGAAATTAGGTGCAAATGCTGTTGTCCGCATACAGTATGGGGCGTATGCTCTTGGCTATTATAGCTATCCCCAAGCAATCGGCACGGCAGTCAAGTACAAATAATATTCGGTGTTTGGTGATGGCAGGAGAAAAAAGTTCTTGGAAAATATATCCATCTGGGCGCAGATTGCAGAATTATTATTCCCTTTCTCAACCTGAATCTCGTTGATGCTAACGGAACCGAAGCCTTATCCAAAACAGACCCTTCATAGCAACTCCTTTAAAGTGGCGCACCCACCACAAACTAACCAATTAACCGATGACGAATGACCAAAGAGCAAGTGACCAAACAGTCAGCCCCCGCGACGTAGCGCTTCTGTCCATGCGACCCACAACACCCGCTATGAGCGAGGCAGTAAGCGCCCTTGCACGAGAGCAGAGCGCTCACGAGCCACACACGCTTGAATATTTTCTTCACTCAACATTACGGTCAATTCTCAAGTTGCAGCATGAATCGCTGGTGCGTTTGGTGGCAATGCACGTCGCCCCGCACCGCTCGTCGTTTTTGCAGCTTTCCATCAAGCAGCAATGCGATTTTCTTACCAATGCCCTAAAAAAAGAGGTGAGTTTGCGAATGCTGGTTGTTGGCGTAATGGTGGGGCATTTCACGGAAGCAGAATTGGTGCGCTATACAAGTTCAAGCGCTGACAAAGCAGAAATCCATCGGCGTATTATTGAATTGGCGGCACGGCGGGTTTGTGATGCACGAGAAGCAATTATCGCCTTACTCTGAGTTTTTGTGGTGCGTTCTTTGTGATGTTCACCCAAACAACTTCGTACGCACTACTTCCCCCAGCAAAATTCCCATTTTCTTGCCTTGCGGCACAAAGACTCGTCCCAAAAATGGGTTGTAATCGCGCTCTTCGATTTTCCGCAGTATGCCGCGATAAATCTTGCTTGCCGATGAAATAGCATATTGCGACTCTTTCGGCAAAAGCGGAATCCCTTTATCGCCTTCGTCGTAGTAATGATGCGCCCTTTCGACCTGAAATTGCATCATTTTCCGTAATTCCGGCGAACAGCGCTCCTGCACAATATCGGTTTCGTCTATACCAAAACGCTGCAAATCCTCCAACGGCAAGTAAATACGCCCCATATCTTTATCTTCCTGCACATCGCGCAAAATATTGGTGAGTTGCATTGCCACACCCATTTTTTCGGCATACTCGAAAGCGCTTGCATCCTTATAGCCAAGTACACACGTCATCATCAGCCCCACAACCGACGCGACGCGATAACAAAAGACATAAAGCTCATCGAAGGTCTGGTAGCGAGACTGCTCCATATCCATCGTCACTCCTTTGAGCAAATCAAGCGGATAGGCAATCGGAATACGATAAAGCTGTGAAACAGGTGCAAATGCTCGCATGACGGGGTGTTCGGATTCGCCGGTACGAAAGCAAATATGGAGTTCTTGCCGCAAAGCCTCAATTTCGGCATATAATTCAGCATCCGTGCGGTCTCTGGGGCAGTCAATTAAATTGTCTGCATATCGGCAAAAGCCATAGACCGCGTAGGTTGCCCAACGGCGGTCGGTGGGCAAAATACTGGCAGAAAAGTAAAAACTCTTCGCAAAGTGAGCCGTGATGCGCTTTGCCGTCTCGAAGGAAATGCGTAATTCTGGTTCAAGCCAAAATTTTGCGGGAAGCGATAACGACGGCGACAGAGATTGATCGGGCATAGTCTCAAAAATGTGTGGTGATGCGCTTTTGTAGCGCTACTGGTCTGCGTTATGCGCCAAGGGCGGTGAGTTCCTCTTCGTACAATTTTTTCTGCATTGCCAAAAGCTGCATTTCGGCATCAATCGTTGCTAATTTTTGTTGGAGTTGTTCGGCTGTAGAGCTTACTGCAATGCGCTCTTGCAGCAATACGTGGTCGAGCAGCACCAGCGCTACCATTGCCTCTGCCACCGGCACAACACGCGGACAAATACAAGGGTCGTGCCGCCCTTCGACTTTGAAATCCACCATTTCTCCTGCGCGATTTGCCGTTTGGACAGGCTTGGTGATAGAAGAAGCGGGTTTGACAGCGATTCGCACGACAATATCTTCGCCGTTGGAAATGCCACCAATCACGCCGCCCGCTTTATTGGTCGTGGTGCGGAAATTACCGTGTTCGTCCTGAAAATACGGGTCGTTGTTCTCGCTTCCGCGCAACAACACGCTTTCAAAGCCGTTACCAATTTCAAAGCCCTTAATTGCGCCCAGTGTCATCAGCGCGTGTGCGAGGTCTGCATCCAATTTGTGATAAATCGGTTCCCCCAAGCCCGCCGGGCAGCCTTTGACAACAACTTCCACCACACCGCCAACCGAGTCACCATCGGCTTGCGCGGCATGAATAACGGCAATCATTTTTTCCGCCGAAGCCGCATCGGGAGCGCGAACGATATTGCTTTCAATACTTTTCGCATCAACGGCATCGGTGGAAATCTCCGAGCGCACATCGCCTACCTGCCTCGTAAAACCGATAATTCTCGCGCCGCGCTCTGCTAAAATTTGCTTGGCAATACCGCCCGCAGCTACGCGGAGTGCAGTTTCCCGCCCACTGGCTCTGCCACCGCCGCGATAATCAAACACCCCATATTTTTGCAAATATGTGTGGCTGGCGTGTCCGGGGCGCAGTATTTCTGCAATGTCACCGTAATCTTTCGAGCGTTGGTCTTGGTTTTTGATGAGAATACAAATCGGCGTTCCAGTGGTTTTTCCGTTGTAAATACCGCTGACAATCTGGGCGGAGTCTGGTTCGTTGCGGGGGGTTGTGACGCTACTTTGACCGGGTTTGCGGCGGTTCAAATCATGTTGAATTGCCTCGGTGTTAATCGGGATATTCGGCTTTATGCCGTCTAGCACAACGCCAATATACGCGCCATGACTTTCCCCAAAGGTGACAAAACTAAACGCATTACCAAAAGTATTGGAACTTTGCATATAAGCTAAAAGTGGTGAAAAAAACTCTTCATTTTCCGAAAGGTAGGAATTTTCAGGCGGAATATCAAGGAAGAAAATTTGTCATTATTGACGAAGAAGCCATCCGACGGGCAAAAAAGCCGCCGGATGACGCGGTTCGTACATCGCTTATCCTCGTTTTACTTACTGGCGAGAGCGCTCAAAATCAATCACACTCTGCAATATCTGATCCAGGGAATGCGTCGGTTTCCAGCCAAGCAACGTGTTGATGCGAGTTGTGTCAGGCATACGACGTTGCATATCCTCAAATCCGGGCGGATATGCTTCCGAGTATGGAATCAGGACAATTTCCGACGCACTGCCGGAGAGATGCTTCACTTTTTTCGCCAAATCCATAATGCTAATTTCCTCGCTGCTGCCAACGTTGAAGAGTGTTCCGGCGGCTTCATTACTTAGCGAGAGACCATAGATTGCCTCGACGACATCGCGTACATCGCAGAAGCATCGGCTTTGCGTACCGTCGCCAAAGACACGAATTGGTTCGCCGCGAAGCGCTTGTTGGACAAAACGCGGTATCACCATGCCGTAGCGCCCCGTTTGACGCGCCCCGACGGTATTAAACAAGCGGAATGGTACAACTTCCAAACCATACTCTTGGTGATACGCCAAGCCCAAAAACTCGTCAATCATTTTGCTGGCAGCATACGCCCAGCGCGATTTACCGGTATTGCCAAGCAGCACATCATCATTTTCATTAAACGGGATTTTTACGCCTTTGCCATAGACTTCCGATGTGCTGGCAAGCATCACACGACATCCATAGCGCAAGGCAGTTTTCAAGACGGCTTCGCTGCCCATGATATTTGTTTCAATCGTATGCACGGGCTTTTCCACGATAAGCTGTACACCGACGGCTGCAGCCAGATGCACGACAATATCAACTTGGGAAGTGATGCGGTCAAGCACCATTTCGTTCATAATATCATCGCGGACAAAATGAAAACGGCTATGGAAATCAGGATTAGAGCGGATGTCGGTGATATTTTCCATCGAACCCGTGGAAAGATTATCCAGCGCATAGACCGTATGCCCGCGCTGCAAGAGGTATTTCGACAAATGCGAGCCGATAAAGCCCGCACCACCAGTGATGAGGAAAGTTTTTGAAGGGGAGTTCAACAGGGTATTCCTTGAAAAGCCGGAAAATTGTGTTTTGCAAAGGCTACAAATTTACAACGTTTGTAGCTTTCAGCAAAAATAGAAAAGGCTGACGGTAGGACAATCGCACGAAAAAGGTGGGAAAAACGGCGGATAGTACGGAAATTTGCTCTCTTAAGAGCGAGTTGTTTATCAACCGTTTTCAGGGCGAGACAAAAAAACGGAGCATGAAATCTCATGCTCCGTTTTTTTTCTAAAACAATTGTCTATGAAACCGTCATCCGCGTTATTTGGGCTGCGGCTGCGTCTGTTGTTGCGGCTGCCCTTGTTGCTGAGGAGCAGCTTGGGGTGCGGGCTGAGGAGCAGGTTTTGCGGCACCGGTCGTAATTGGGGCGCGTTCTTCGCCTCCGGTACCAACGGTGGGCGTAGAGAGGAAAAATTTATTGGTCACTATCGCCAAAAGGAAAATACCGATTGCCAGACCAATGGTAAATTTTTGGAGAAAATCCGTTGTGCGGCGTGCGCCGAACATACCAGAAATCTGACCGGAAACACCACCCATGCCTGCGCTCAAACCTGAACTTTTACCGGGTTGAATCAGAACGGCAGCGACGAGCAAAATACCCGCAAGCGCAAGAAGAATACACATAAAAACGAACATAATCGCTATCAAATAAAGTGATACATCAAAAGGAAATAAGGGACTTAGAGTAGGAAAGATTTCTAACAGAATTTTCGGTAGAAATGTCTATCGAAAATACAGCCAGAGAATCACAAATCTACGACGCTTTCTGAAAGGAACCAACATTTTTTTCTGAAAGACTCGCTTTTTACTCGGATTTTTTGTATTTTAGTCGGCTGTATTGTCCGCATTTTATTGATAATAGCGGCTACATCTTCCACAAAAACAAGATACAGCGCAGCAATAAAGAGATTAACTCAGTGTCGTAGAGACATCTTTCACTTGTTTCAAACCCTTACTACGCATTATGAAAAGCATGACCAAAGCCGATATCGTGGACAGAATTGCTCACGCAACAGGCATGACCAAAGTAGAAACAGACGCAGTTGTGGACGGTTTCTTGAAAACTGTCGGCGAAGCTCTCGCTGATGGTGAGCGTATTGAACTCCGCGATTTTGGTGTTTTTGCCGTGAAAAAACGCCGCCCTCGTGCCGCTCGCAATCCTCGTACTGGTGAGCCGGTCGAACTCGAAGAGCGCTTTGTTCCGACGTTCAAAGTCTCCCGCAAGCTCCGCGCTCGCGTGGACATCAATTTGAAATCCGGCAAAGCAAAAAATGGAACGAATCTGAGAACCACCCGCAAAATCGCTCAAGCCGTCGCTTAATACGATATATTTAGTGCAAGAGCCTCGAACACCTGATAAAAACTTCGTTTGAGGCTCTTTCAATGGTGAAATTTCACAGAAGCAACCTCTTTGTTTCTTACACCGACCCCAGACGACATTCATGGAATCATCTCCCACCCTGCAACCGTTATCGCAAAGAGCTTTGGAGCGTTTTTGTGTGACGTGCGGCGCTCGAAAACAAGCCGATACAGCGAATGATGTTGTGGTGCAATACTGCCAATCATGCGGCATGGCGCAATATACCTTGCCTCAAAGCACTCAGCAGCCCGCGAAAGTAGTGGAGCGCTCCAATACACCTTTGATGGTTGCGGCTGTGATGACACTGATTATTAGCGCTTCTTCCTACGGCATTACGCGTCTTTTCGTTGAAAAACCAGCGCCAAACGCCGCTCCACAAGCCTCTTCAGAGCAAGGCTCTGTTGGGAATGCCGCCACAGGAGAGGCATCGGGTAATCCAATGGCGAAGGTTTCACCGGAAATTCAGGAGCGAATTGGAATGCTGCGCGATTCATTAGCGAAAAACCCGAATAACGGTGGATTGGTCGTGCGAATGGCAAATGCGTGGTACGATGCGGGTGCATATTTTCAAGCGGAACAATACTATGCTCGCTATTTGAAAGAATTTAATCCGAAAGATGTTGCCGCCAGAGTGGATTACGCCTACACGCTGCTCCGCCAAGGTCGTGAGGACGAGGCTATCACGGAGACCAAACACGCTCTTGAATACGAACCTAATCGCGTCGAAGCGGTGTACAATCTTGGTGTGATGTACTACGGCAAAAAAGATTACGCTGCCGCCAAACAGTGGTTTGAGAAATGCGTCAACCTTGCCCCAGGCACGGAGGTAGCAAAAAGTGCAGAGGAAATTATCAAAGGACTCGCCAAAACAATGGCAGAAAAACAAGGCTCGTAGAAGTCTTCGGTCAAAGCGACGCTTCAAACAACGACATCGAAATCATAATTAACAATTTATTTCACACTTTTTAAGGAACCGCGCTATGCCTTGCGGAAAAAAACGCAAACGCCATAAAATGGCAACGCACAAACGTAAAAAACGCTTACGCAAAAACCGTCATAAAAAGAAAAAACGGTAAGCTATGGCACGTGGGCTTTGCTCACGAATAACCTTCAAACGCGCTTTGATACGGGATTCCGTACCAAAGCGCGTTTTTTTTTGAGGGTGTCGCCTGTATTGTCCGCCGCTTACAACCTATACTCTCGTTTTAGGTGCATTTTAACGAAAGTGCGTATTCAAGCCATCCGCACAAAATTTCCGTTGTTCTCATTGCTAAATTTCAAACAAAAAAAACCTCGCAAGAAGTGTTTCTTGCGAGGTTTCTTGTTGAGGCACAAGCTACCAATATTCCTTGGCTTCAAGCGCATCAAACGGAGTGTGTGTGTGAATTTCCCCTTTGAAAATGTTCGATAGTATTTTCACAAATACGGTGCAATGAGTTCTTCAGAACTGCACACTTTTTGACCTCATTATTTTCCTTAAGCAACCGACTCCTCCGCGACTAATGCGCGGGCTTTTTCCACGAGCGATTCTTCGGCTTCAAACATTGTTTCGCCATGCTGACTCATGTCGAGACCTTGTGCTTCTTGGTCTTCGCTCACACGGAGCGGCACAATCATATCCACCACTTTATAGAGGATAAATGAGCCGCCAAAAGAGAACGTGCCTACGATTGCGAGTGCAGCCAAGTGCATGAGGAATGTTTGTGTTTGCCCCGTCATTAAGCCGACACCAGAGGCAAATACGCCCGTTGCAAGCATACCAAATGCTCCGCCAATACCGTGACAAGGGAACACATCCAGTGTATCATCCAAGCGCGACTGTGACTTGAAATAGACCGCGATATTGCTCACGACCGCTGCCATTGCACCAATCAAAATACTTGCGCCCACGCTCACATATCCTGCCGCAGGAGTAATGGCAACAAGCCCAACGACCGCACCAATACACGCGCCGATGGCAGAAGGTTTCCGACCACGCACACCATCAAAAAACACCCATGCCAAAGCAGCTGCACCGGAAGCAGTGTTCGTGGTCGTAAACGCCATTGCTGCGGTTTCGTTAGCAGCAAGCGCCGAACCTGCGTTGAAGCCAAACCAACCGAACCAGAGCATACCCGTACCTAAGAGGACAAACGGGATATTTGCGGGTGAATGTTGTTCGCTATTGACGTGAACTTTGCGGCGACCAAGCACGAGTGCGCCCGCCAAAGCTGCAAATCCAGCCGACATATGGACGACCGTTCCACCAGCAAAATCTAATACGCCCCATTTGCGGAGAAAGCCGTCGGGATGCCACGTCCAGTGTGCAAGCGGTGCATAAATGAACAAGCAGAAAAGGCAAATAAAGAGCAGATAACTCGAAAAGCGCACCCGTTCAGCAAAAGAACCGGTAATAAGCGCTGGCGTAATGATAGCAAATTTCAACTGGAACATGGCAAACAGTACAAGCGGAATGGTTGGCGAAAGTGCCGGATGCGTCGCGCCGCCAACATGATGGAACATGAAAAAGGTCATTGGATTGCCAATAACACCGCCAATGCTCTCTCCGAAGCACATACTAAAGCCAACCATGACCCAAAGAACGCTAATAACGCCCATCGCAATAAAGCTCTGAAGCATCGTTGAAATCACGTTCTGACGGCGAACCATCCCGCCGTAGAAGAACGCCAATCCGGGGGTCATAAACAGAACTAAACCCGATGCCGCAAGCATCCAAGCTACGTCGCCGGTGTTAATTGGTCCGCCCTGCACAAGCGGTGTGGAAGGCGGGGCAAAAACGCCCATAATGCTGACGAGCATCAAGAGCGCAAATGGGACAAGCCACTTCTTGTTAAACGATGTTACCATGAGAAAATCCTAAAAAAATAAAACAAATTGAATAACTCTCTGAAGAATATTCTGAAAAACTCTCAATACAAGCAGTTTTTTGATGATGTTTGCTTGTCGGGTACAAATAAAAGAAATTTTTTAACTAATGTCAATGGAAAAATAAATAAATAATGTTTTTTGGCAAAAAACTTAAAAATTTAATTCGCTCTGAGCGAAATTTTTAACAGAATGTGGTATGACGAAGGGAATAAGGCGGGAAAAAGCGGGATGAGGCAATATAGGACGGGCTACTTGCGGGGTACAAGAAGAATATAGATAGAATACATTGAAGAGTACGGTAGGCTTAATACGAGTGTTTATGCGCTCTTTGGTCTGCGTATCGAAGGCTTGCGGTATTGATTACGCTTGAATCGAGAAGGTATCAGGGGGAAAGACGTGAGAGAGTCCACTGCTCACCCAATCGCTTGTACAACAAGCGATCATGTAGTCTTCCGACGCGCCCTTGCCAAAATTCCATTGCCGTTGGCTGAACGCGATAGCCGCCCCAAAATGGCGGAATGGGGATTTCGCGCCCTTCATATTGCTCGGAATATTCTTGAAAACGCCGCTCCAACATCTCACGGCTTTCAATGCGGCTACTCTGTTCGGAAACCCAAGCACCAATGCGGCTTTCACGGGGTCGAGTTTGAAAATATTCGTTTGATTCTTCACGGGAAATCTGCCCTGCCGTGCCGCTAATACGCACTTGCCGCTCAAGCTCTCCCCAAAAAAATAGCAAGGAAACACGCGGGTTTGCAGCTATATCGCGCCCTTTTTTGCTGTTGTAGTTTGTGTAAAAAACAAATCCTCGCTCGTCCATGTCTTTTAGCAGCACAATCCGCGCTTCCGGCGCACCGTCCTCGCCGACGCTGGCGAGTGTCATAGCGTTTGGTTCAAGGATTTGCGCGGCTTTTGCCTCCTCGAACCAGAGGCGAAATTGAATAAAGGGATTGGCGTGCGCGTGCGCTTCGGACAAGCCCGCAAGCGTGTAACTACGCCTCATTCCGGCAATGTCAGTGCTGTTCATACGGTTTCTTCTTGAATGATGGATGGTTCAGAGGTATTTTCCGATGGATGTCGAGCGCTTTGGACGGCATTGACGGCTAAAAGAATCGTCGCAAAAGCAGATACTGACACGCTTCCGAGCAGTTCTATTTTAAGAAGCATTGTTATTCCAGCCTCCTCCAGCCAGGCAAAGCCTTGCTTCACATTCACAAACAAAACAAGGGCAACAAATATTGACACCAAGACTCCCGCCAAAACCGCACCGGCACTCTCTTGCAAGGATAACGGCAAGCGATAGAGTGATTGCCAAAGGAGCGTCACAACGACAAGCACACAGACAAAAGAGATAACCCACATCGCTACTTGTTCTTGCTGTCGCCGCTTTTCGACTGCTTCAACAAAGCCAGTACGGTAGCTAACATTGCTAATACTTTGCATACCGAGTGCTTGTGCAACGATAGAATCTATGCGTTCTTTAGTGCGGTATTCCGTGCCAAGCCGGACAACAAGGGCTGTTGGAAAGGCATTGTCCGGCAAGACCGCGCCGATATTGGTGGCAAAACGGTTGACGAATGTTTCTTTCACCACCGAAGCGGGTTGCAAGGTCACGGAGTCGATGCCGGCAATCGTTTTGAGGTCGCTTTGTGCAGCACCAATGTCTTTTGGTGTCGCGCCGGACTCAAGAAAGACCGTCAGAACAATCTGTTCGGACAGTGTGGCAATATCGCGTTGTATCCCGGCAAAAATCAAAATTGCCAACGAAGCAAGCAGCGATGCGGCGCAAACGGCAGCCGCAACGCGCATAATCGCTCTGCGTCGGGAAAATACTTGAGGAAGCGCTTGAACAGGCATTGGGCGTAACATTTTCAATGGGAGAAAAAGCAGGCGACAAAACGTGCAAGCTATCGCTGCAAGAGCTATCACGGCTGCCGACGCAAATATACGCAGAACTCGTTAGAGTTCTATATTGAAAACAAGGGAAATATCTGAAAAAGCCCGCAAAATCTCACGCTGCGCCCTTGCGGTGTGTGATGAAATCTCTTGTACCAGGGGATGCACAAATTACCATTTCATTGCTTCATCAAAATTTGCTATATTCTTTCAGTTCTTCAAAACAGTATCATTGATTTGCCCTGCGATTGCTTTAGCTCAGGTACGCAAGAGAAGGATGAACTATAAAGTATGAAGTATAAAACTCTGAGACAAGCATCGAAGCGGTTCTCGGGCTTCATATTTTATCATTTATACTTCATATTTTCCCAAGGATGGGTCGTACCTGATGGAAAGGTGTCCACATTTGTCGTCGTCGTCAGCACAACCCTCTTCGGTTTGGTACTTCGGCAACTAACATTTTTTTGTGGGAAAATGGCGCAGATACTATCATGCGCCGGAGGATTACCGTTATGCAGTTCGCTCAACGATTGAATCATCTTCCTGCTGTATGGCAGGAGCGGCTTGGATACGTGATGGATTGTATGCGTATCGTTTTAGGAGTGATTTTGGTGTCGAAAGCAATTATGTTTATTGGCAATAGAGAATATCTCAATGGACTGTTTGCCAATGCGAAAGATTTGTGGTTTATTCCGGCAATGATTACGCACTACGTGATTTTAGCCCATTTAGCTGGCGGTGTAATGCTGATTGTTGGCTTGTTGTCGCGGGCGGCAGCATTGGCACAAGTGCCTATTTTGCTGGGCGCAATTTTCTACGTGCAGCTTCCCCAGATGCTTCATGCAAACGAGCCGCAGCAATTAGAATACGCCGTCATGGTACTCCTGATGCTGGGTATCGTGATTGCGCACGGTGGCGGTAGGCTTTCGGTTGACCATTTCGTTTGGGGCGATAAAGCCCAAGCACCCGCATAAAATCTCGAAAAACCCCGATATATTCCATGAGAGTCCGAAGAAAAAACACGTTTCTTGGGACTCTCATTTTTTTGTCAACAACTACGATTTATGAACACACTTATCGTCAAAAATCGCCACAATAACCGCCTTCGGAGCGGTCATTTATGGGTTTTCAGTAATGAATTGGAACATATCCCCACCGACCTTGCCGCCGGGAGCCTTGTGCAAGTCCGTAGCGCTGGCGGACACAATTACGGAACGGCTCTGTTTAATCCTCATAGCCTGATTGCCGCACGGTTACTTGCTTCGGAGGCGGAAGAGCTTGACGTGGCATTTTTTGTGGCACGAATTGAACAAGCATTTGCTTTGCGCCGAAGGCTCTTCCCCTACGAGACCAGTTACCGCCTTGTCTTTGGCGAATCGGATTTTTTGCCCGGACTCGTGATTGACCGCTACCACGATAGCACGAGCGGTGGGAGTGATTATTTCGTCTTGCAAACGCTGTCGGTTGGCATGGACATGAGAAAGGATGAGATTTGCGAGGCACTTCGGCAGGTTTTCCCGCAGACCCGTGCAATTATCGAAAAAAACAACTCCGCGCTGCGCAAACACGATGGTCTAGACCAACGCGAAAGCCTTCTTTGGGGCGATGTTCCGGAGGAAATTCAGATGACAGAAAATGGCATACACTCAGCATTATCGCTCATGGAAGGGCAGAAAACAGGTTATTTCCTCGACCAAAAACTCAACAGGCAAAAAGTCAAAGAAATAGCTTCGGGACTGCGCGTACTGGACTGTTTCACCAATCAAGGCGGCTTTGCGCTTCATGCAGTGGCGGGGGGAGCCGCATCAGCACTGGGGCTGGATTCTTCGGCAGCAGCAATTGAGCGCTGCCGTGCAAATGTCCGTTTGAACGGCATGGAAGCAAGGGCGACGTTTGAATGCGAAGAAGTGCTGGATTATCTTCACGCAGCCGCAGAGCGATTCACACAAGGCGGGGAGCGGCTTTGGGATATGATCATTCTCGACCCACCTGCTTTTGCCAAATCTCGTGCGCAAGTCCCGCAAGCAAAACGCGGTTATGCGAAAATCAACCGCATGGCGCTCAGAATTTTGCCACGAGGTGGTTTTTTGGTAACGGGAAGCTGCTCGCATCATGTTTCTGAAGACGTGCTTTTAAGCGTTATTCTGGAAGAGGCACAGCGTGAGCGACGGCAATTACGATTGGTCTTTCGCGGCGGACAATCGCCTTGCCATCCCGTGCTTGCCAGTATGCCAGAGACGGCATATTTGAAGTTTTTTGTTTTTGAGGTCATTTGACAGACTTTTTCTTCGTAAGAGCGACAAACTAGGTTTTATGGGCGATATAATCAGTCTGACAATAGTATGGCAGTGCCAAAGATTACGCCGGATATGACAAAAATTCATCGTAATTTGGGGCTGTATATCCTAAAAATACCGAGTATGTTCTCACTCTATCCCAACCATGATCAATAGTCTGGACATTTAGCCCGATATTTCTTTGGTCTTATGTCTGAACAATCGCGTAGTTGCTGATATTCTGAAACTCAGGATGATTTTTTATCATCTCTGCCGAAAGTCCATAGATCGATAATATTCGCAGGGCAAAGTGTTCATTGAA
>JAAFHM010000568.1 GCA_013298375.1 Ignavibacteria bacterium
GCTCGTGACGTGCCGTTCCCGCGAGGAAGGCGGGTACTTTATCGGCGCAGACGAGGAGCGTTTGGCAATCTACAACGATGCAATGCTGGCGGGTGTGGAGTGGATTGATATTGAACATGATATTGCCGATGAAATTATTCCGCACTTGCCGATTGGGCTTCGCACGAAAGTAGTGTTGTCGCATCATATTTTGTCGGCTGGCGCAACGTATGAGTTTTTGCGGGATAAGTTGGACGAAATGACGAGTATTTATGCGCACGTTTACAAACTCATTTTCACGGCGGACAGCCCTAGTGATGCACTTGTCGCCACAAACCTTATCGAATACGCCAAATCACGCTTTTTGAATGTCGTCATTCACGCGATGGGCGAACTTGGCGAGCCTTCTCGCATCATCGGCGCTGTGCGCGGCAATGCCTGGACGTATGTTGCACTTGACGGCGAAGCACCGACGGCATCGGGGCAGATACCACTCAGCGAGGCAAAAAATGTGTATTTCTTGCAAGAAAAAAGTATGCAAACGAGCCTTTATGGGCTTTTGGGCTATCCAACGCGCCAAAGCAAAGGGAAATTTCTGCATAATGCGCTCTACAAGCTGCTTCCCAACCACAAATCACTGCTCTACCTGAATTTTCCAACTCCCGAAGCACGGCAATTCTGGACGGATTGGCGTGATAGTTTGTCGGGATTAAGCATCACGATTCCGCATAAAGAAGCTATTTTCAAACTTCTGGACGATATTTCCGACGAAGCCCGTCAGTCCGGCGTTTGCAATACCGCCGTGCCAATAGATGGGCGTTGGAAGGGCTTTAATACGGATGTTCTGGCATTAGAAGATTGCTTACAGCCCTATCAAAACGACTTGCAATTTGGCGCACTTATCGTTGGCACTGGGGCGACAACGCAAAGCGCCATTGCTGCCTTGAACCGCCTTGGTGTCAAAAAAATCTATGTCATTGGTCGCAATCGCGCCCGTGTTGGTGCAATCACCAGCAAATTCAAGGTAAAAGCCGTGACGGAATCCGATTTTGGAATGCTGGATATTGGCGGTATTATCCAAACAACGTCGGCAGGAATGGCTCCGCACGTGGACGAAATGCCTTATGGTAGCGAGTTGTTCCGGCGCGGGCTGGTGGTGCTGGATGTGGTCTATAATCCGCTTCGCACGAAGTTTCTCCAGACCGCAGAATACGAAGGTTGCACAACGATTGCGGGCGACGAAATGTTTATTCGCCAAGCAGCCCATCAATTCAGGCTTTTCACGGGTGTTGACGTACCGATTGAGGAAGTACGCCGCATTTGGAGCGGAATTGTTTGAAGTGAAGAAATTACGCATGAAAACTCCCGTTCTACGCCTTCGGAGGCGTAGAACGGGTTACCCGGAACGACAACACGAGACTACAAGCTGTGGCAATGTGCCGGGAAAACCGTTCTACGCTTAGGAAAGCGTAGGACGGGGAGACTTTTACAAATTTTTTTTGCCAAAGCATTTTTTTTTGATGGAACACTATCACGTCCAACCCGCATCGGTACGCGGTCATCTTGCCGTGCCGACTTCAAAAAGCCTTACCCACAGGGCGCTCATTATCGCAGCATTTGCGGCAAACGCTTCGGCGAAAGCGGCGCGAGTACACAACCCACTTCGCAGCGACGACACGACGCTAACGCTGGAAGCGCTTCGGCGCATGGGATATCCGATAACCGTCCACGAAAATAGTAACGGCGTGGAAGTGGTAGAATTTGCCGGAAAGCGCATTCTGCCAAGCAATTCGCCGCGTATTGATATTCATCATTCCGGGACAAGCGCCCGCTTGCTGACGGCGGTTGCGGCGATTCAGCCGTTGACTCCGGGGCAATTCATAGAAATTGATGGCTCGGAGCGCATGAGGCAACGCCCGATGCAAGAACTTATTCATCCGCTTTCGGCGCTGGGTGCGGAACTGACGCACGAGAATGGCTTTCTCCCAATTCGTATTGCAGCACCCCTGCCAGATAGCGAAAATCAAGCATCGGTGCGAGTGGATGCCTCAAAATCCTCTCAATTTCTTTCCGCCCTACTGCTTATTGCACCGCTCCTCAAAGCAGGTTTGCGCATTGAGATTCAGGGCGCTATTGCCTCGCAATCCTATTCCGATATGACGATTGCACAAATGCGCGATGCGGGCGTGGAGGTAAAAGAATGGCGGGAGAACGGCATGATTACGCATTACACCATTGCTGGAGGGCAGTCCTATCAAATGCCGAACTATACAGTGGAGGGAGATTACTCATCGGCATCATATCCACTCGCGGCTGCGACAATTACAGGCGGCTCGGTGACCATAACTAATCTTCGGCAAAACTCTCCGCAAGGCGACCGTGCCATTGTGGATATTTTGCAAGCTTTTGGAGCAGAGGCAAAATGGACGCTCGAAGGGCTGACGCTGACAGGGAATAAATCTTTACGCGGTGTTGACTGGGATATGAATTCGTCACCGGATATTGTTCCGACGGTAGCAGTGGTGGCAATGTTTGCTGAGGGGCGCTCAATATTTCGCAATATTGAGCATTTGCGCTACAAAGAATCCGACCGCATTCAGGCGGTGATAGAAAATATTGAACGGCTTGGCGGAAAAGCGCTGGTCGAGGGAAATGCGCTTGTTGTTGAGTCGGTAAAAGGGCTGCATGGCGCATCTATTCCGACATTTGACGACCACCGCATGGCAATGAGTTTTGCCTTGGCTGGCTTGAAAATATCGGGCGTTGTCATTGAAAATCCCTCCTGCGTGGCGAAATCGTATCCTGATTTTTGGCGGGATTTTGGGCAACTGTGTGGCTAACGGGCAATACGGCGTGACGTTTAGAACAATCCAACAGGGAGTGCGAACGAAGTTCGCATCGTGTGTGATATTACAACGTTTTCCGCAATTTTCGGATGAACAAATTCAAAGGTTCTTCAACTGCAAGAAAAAGAGCTATTGAAATCAGATTCAGTGCAAAGAATAGAACGATGATCATTTGTGGTACGGTCTGCATGTACTGTGGATATAGGCGAGCGCCAATTTCTCCTGCAATAAAACTCATATGGACAAGATAGAAGGTGTACGAACTTCTACCGAGAAGAACAAATACGCGAGAACCCAATAAAGAGGAGAGTATTGTTTTTTCGCGTACGAAGCCCCAAAATAATAATCCTGTGGCGATTGGTAATGCAAAATTATTGAGTATTCCACCCACGGGATGATAGAAGCCATATGCGTATTCAGGGCTTTGAAACTGGGACATTTGCCATAGTATACCAATCATCAACACGAGACTGAGCCACGTCATTACGCCCATTGTATTCATCTCG
>JAAFHM010000028.1 GCA_013298375.1 Ignavibacteria bacterium
CTGACGGGCTTTTATCATGGCGAATTTGTCAAATGTATTGTTCCGGTGAAAAACGCGATGCGCATTGCGCTCTACCAAATCATGTTTTTGCATAGGATTCCACCGTTTGCTGCGGTGAGCGAATCGGTGGAATTGATAAAGCGTCTGAAAGGAAATCGCTCTGGAAACCTCGTCAATGCTATCTTGCGGAACATTTTGAACAACATCAACAATATCCGCTATCCACTTCGGGGCGAGGATATTGCGCGGCATTTTTCGGTGGTGTATTCGCACCCGTTTTGGATGGTCAAGCGCTGGATTGACCGCTTGGGCGCAGAAAGTGCCGAAGCGCTCTTAAAAATGAACAACGAGCGCCCTAAAATCTCGCTTCGTATGAACATGATGCGCTGCAAACCCGAAGAACTCTTTGCTTTCCTCGAATCGCAAGACGTGAAGCGTTGGGATGCGCCATTCGACACGGAACGCCTCGTTTGGGTGGGGTCGCTTTCGTCGGTACGAGAATGGAAGCCGTTCCAAGAGGGATGGTTCTCCGTGCAAGACCCCAGCGCGGCACAAGTGGTGCGGCTTGCCAACCCACAACGCGGGCAGCGCGTGTACGACCTTTGCGCCGCACCGGGCGGAAAAGCAACCTTTGCGGCAGAACTGATGGAGGACAACGGAACGATTATTGCGCTGGACAAGTACGCCGGAAAGCTCAACATTATTCAGGAAAATGCCGAGCGTCTGCGCCTCACCTGCATTTCCACCCTAGCACAGGACGGACGCAATTTTGCACCAAAAGAATTAGCAGATATTGTCTTGCTGGATGCGCCGTGTTCGGGGCTGGGGACGTTGGCAAAAAAACCGGACATAAAATGGAAATTCGAGACAACCGATTTTATGCCGCTTGTCCGCACCCAACGCGAACTCCTGCGCAATGCCGCCAAACTCGTGAAAGTCGGCGGCGCACTGGTGTACAGCACTTGCACCATTGAGCCAGAGGAAAACACCTCGCAAATAGCATGGTTCCTGAAAGAATTTACCAACTACGAACTCGACCGCGCCGAAACCTATCTTCCCGAAGCAATTTGCAAAGACGGTTTTATGCAAACCTTTCCGCATCTTCATCAGACCGATGGCGCATTTGCAGCACGGTTGGTGCGGAAAAGTTAGGTTGATTGGTCATCGGTCATTTTGTCATTGGTTCCGTTGAGACACTCAAAACTTAACACTGAAAACTTAGCACTCAAAACTTGACACTCAAAATCCCTTCTTCATTCTTCATTTTTTCTCATTATGGGCTTTAATTGTGGCATCGTTGGACTTCCCAACGTCGGCAAATCAACTCTTTTCAATGCGCTCACCGCAAGCGGTGTGGAAGCATCCAACTACCCTTTTTGTACCATTGACCCCAACGTTGGCATCGTGAATGTGCCGGACGAGCGCTTAGACAAGCTCTCGGCAATGTACGACACTGACAGCACCGTTCCGACGACGATTGAGTTCGTGGATATTGCGGGCTTGGTCAAAGGCGCAGCTTCGGGCGAGGGCTTGGGGAACCAGTTTCTATCGCATATTCGGCAGGTAAGCGCTATTGCTCACGTGGTGCGCTGCTTTCACAATGAAAATGTGATTCACGTGCAAGGCGACGTTGACCCAGCGCGAGATATTGAAATCATCGAAACCGAGCTTGTTTTGAAAGACTTGGATTCGGTCGAAAAACGCATCCAAACCGTCGAGAAAAAAGCCCGCTCCGGCGACAAAGATGCTGTAGCGGAAATCAAGGTTTTATCGGAGCTACGGGCGCATTTGGATTCGGGGAAATTAGCGAAAAATTTCCCGCATTCGGACGAAAATGCGTTGGTGCTTTCGCAACTGTATCTCATCACCGACAAACCCGTGATGTTCATCACCAACACCGACGAGGACGGCATGAAAAATGGCAACAAGTACATTGATGCCGTAAAGGAAATCGCCAAGCGCGACGGCTCGCTCGTGGTGCCGATTTGCGCGAACATCGAAGCGGAAATTGCGGAATTGGACGAAGCCGACCGCGAGGCATTTTTGACGGATATGGGCATGACCGAACCAGGTTTGCACCGCGTCATCCGCGAAGGCTACACGCTACTCAATTTGATAACCTATTTCACTGCCGGAAAGAAGGAAGTACGCGCTTGGACGGTGGAACGCGACGTGAAAGCACCGAAAGCTGCGGCGGCGATTCACACGGACTTCGAGAAAGGCTTTATTCGGGCAGAAGTGATGAAGTATGCCGATTTGATGAGGCTTGGTAGCGAATCGGCGGTAAAGGAAGCGGGCTTGTACCGCGTGGAAGGCAAAGAGTACGTGACGCAGGATGGGGATATTATGTATTTCCGATTTAATGTCTAAATGTTTGAAGTTTAGATAAATATTGACTCTTTGAAAAAAAAAGCACGTTCAGATTTGCATCGGAAAGTGCTGGTGGTGAGATTGCGTTTGTGAACCAAACCCCACCCCAGCAATATGCTGACCTTCGCGCGTATCGCCAAAGTATTTTTTCGGCGATACGCAAACGGCAAGATGCCGCATTCAACCTCATTGACTCTCTGTTAGAGCGTCCCAAACCGCGCAACATTGCCGAACTGAGCCTCAGTCCGCATTGTCCGCGTCAGTGGTCAAGCCTCTACGATGCTGTCGAAGAGGCTGTTGTTGATACCAAGACTCTTGAGGCAACCTATACGCAGTACGCCCTCAAGGATTGGCAAGAGCATGGAGTGTTCCAAGCGGATGCGCACGGCTTACCGTGTATGGTTGTCGTTGGTGATGCCAGCGTGGTGCGGCGGAGTTCCTGCCGTAGCGTTGATGGCTTGCGGTATTGCCATACTCAAACCCATGAAGTCAATGGTCGTGGTATTGTTGCCGGGCATCAATACCAGCTTCTGCGCTATGTGTCCGAACCCCATAGTTCATGGGCAATGCCGTTGGCAAATGACCGCTTGGGCGAGCATGACACTCAAGCCAGTCTTGGTGCCGAACAGCTTCAACGATTCTCGGCAACACTCGGCACCGATACGCCCTGTCTCTCGGTCTTCGACGGTGCCTTTGGATGCGCCTCGTTTCTATCGCTCACCCAGCATCAGCGATGTAGTGTTGTCGCTCGAATGCGTTATGATCCGCACGTTGTTCCATCCTCCAGCGGATAACCCGCAGAAGAGGCGCGGTGCGCCAGCGGTCTATGGAGAGCGCTTCGATTGTGATGATGCCACAACATGGTCGTTCATTGCGGATTGCTGCCAATTCACCGATCCCCGGCATGGAACAGTGGTTCTCCAACGCTTCAACGGTTTGCTGATGCGTCCGCCAGGCAATGATGCCGAGCATCGGCACCGCCGCCAAGCGCCTCTAACGGTTGATGTTCTGCGCTGCATCACTCATCAAGGAACCACCAAACGACGGGTCATCTGGCTCGTCTTGCAGCAAAACGCTATCCCTCCCTCGCTTTGGGAGATAGCCTTCCATAAATAGCGTGTTCGTTTCCAAGCAAAATATACGTTGCACAAGCCGGCAGAAAAGCGAGATTTGGAGTGAAATTTTTCGTATCTTGGTGGCGGGTTTATTGCAGAATTTCTCCAATTTTTTCCCTTTTGACCATGAACCAACGCTCCATACTCGCTGCCGCACTCGTGTTTCTCTGTGCCGCGATAACGCTGAGAGCCGCGCCAACTCTTTCCGCCAATCACAACACCGTGAACGCCATTTTGGGCGATGTTTCCTTTGTGAAAAGATTCGGAAAAGCGCCGACTGAAGCCACGAATGAACGCCTCCGCATCCAAACGCATCTGGAATACGTTGAAAACCTCCTCCGCAAGGCAGATGTGGCGCACCTTTCCCCGCAACTTCGTGAGCGCCGCGCACGGATGTTGGCTCTGCTGCACGAATACCGCTTGGCGGGCGCATTCCCCGTCAATCTCGACTTCCCCAATGAGCGCCGCCCGTGCTTTATTGACGCAGCAGGAAATATCTGTGCTGTGGGGTATTTAATCGAACAAACGGCAGGACGCGCCCTTGCAGAGCGCATCACCGCCGCGCATAAATATGATTTTCTGGCGGCAATGGCACTGCCAGAACTCACGGCGTGGGTGGCTGCTTCGGGCTTGACGGCGAGGGAGTGTGGGATGATTCAGCCTGCGTATGCTTATCTTGATATGAGAATGCAAATTGCAAAAATGATCCCAGAGATAATTGTAGCAACATCAGCAACATTAAACGTAACGTTGTATATTGCCGGAATTCCTGATGCTTGTTGGGCAAACTCTATGCCGTGCGGTAATATCTATGGAACATTAGGCACCCACCTTGTATCATTAACCTTACTTGAATCCACGTTTTCCGTCATTCGTGCGTACAGCCGAGATGGTATCGTAAGGCTTTCAATTCCACCGGGTTTAATTTCCAGCGCTGGCACGTATACTCTGACATATTACTGGTCTTCCTCCAGCATCACGGGATACTATAATTCCAAAATATTTACCGTTAATGCTCCCACCTCCGTCCGCGACCTCACGCTCCCAAGCCCCATCACACTTTCTCCCAATCCCGCACAAGAGTCCATCACGCTTGCGCTGCCGGAGAACGAACTGCACCGCGTCCGTGTGATGAATACGCTGGGTTCGCAGGTGTCGGCGCTTTCCGATGCGGCGGGTGCGACAGCGTTGGATGTGAGCGGGCTGGCGGCAGGAGTGTATTTTGTGGAGGTGGAAAGCCAGAAAACGCGGCGGCGCACGGTGCAGAAGGTGGTGAAGTATTGATGGTTGAACGCAAGACAACGGCTATTTGCTGCTTTGGAGAGGAACCCCTCTGTCATGCGTTCGCAAAACCTCTTTTGCGAAGCCACTGCTCTAAAAGCCGTCCGCCGAGAATTGCCACGACCGTCACAACCGCACCGGCAAGCAAATCCACGACATAATGATACCGCAAATACACCGTCGAAACAATAATCCCGCATCCGACAACGCAATACACCCAGCGAAAACGCGACTTCCAGCGAAAAGCAATCATCATATTGAGCAGCGTAACCATCGTGTGACCGCTTGGCATACAGTTGCGGTGGGCGGTCAGATGAGGAAGCGCCGTACCAGCACCAGAGCCATTATTGACAATAGCGCGTAGGGTATCGGTAAAGAATATTCCGGGGAGTTCGCGGTTCAAAAGCGAGAAATTGTGCAGTGTGAAGCAGGGTCCGATGGCGGGCATAAAAAAGTACCCCACATAGAGCGCATAACTCACACACGCCACATAGAGCGCGTAGCGTACATAGACTCGTGTTGGGCGGGTTGCATAGAACTCAGCACCCAAGCCAAGCGGTATCCAGAAATAGAGGAAATAACAGATTTGAAGAAATTCCGTCAAAAACGGGTTGGCGAATTGATAGATCCATTGCGTCGGGTAAACGCCAAAAAGTGTAAAATCCCATTGCGCCAGCACAGCGTCGTAATCTCGTGGGTTGATGTGCGTGATATAGAGATGCGCTTGAGAGTAAATAAAGTAAATGGCGGGCAGAAGGAAAAATCTCCGCGCCAGCAGCAACGACCGAAATACTTTGCCGGAATCCGTCTCCGACACACTCACCGCCAAAGCACATTGCAACCAGATAAAACAACCATTCACCACCACAAACATCAGTGCATTATTCACCTCTGCCGAAAAAACACAGCCCAAAACCGCATAAATACTCAGCATCACAACCGTAAGCAGTTCCGCCGTTGTGAGCGATTCTTTCAATCGGCGCGGCGTAATGCGGATTTGTTGCAAAACTCCCAAGCCGCTTGGTAGCTGGCTTAGAGGCTGCTGTGGCACGGTAGCTTTGTGCAGAGGTTGTTGCCGAGAAGTTGCATGAGTCTTGTCGCCGCGCTCAATGAGGCGGGACTGAGCGCGTGAGCGGCGTTGTCGGTGGTTGTTGTTGGTTTGTCTGCTCGACATAGAGATTGCTATGAAAGGCAAATAAAATTTTTTACTGCAAAATTTGACTAATCAAACTCACGCTAAAAATGGAAAGTAAAAACCAGCCCAGCGCACCTTCCAATACCGCCAAATACCGCGCCAAACCTTTGGCTTGGATTTCACCGTAGCCCAGCGTAACGAAGGCATTCAAACTAAGCGCGGCGGCATTAACCCCGCGAATAAGAGCAGCAATGATGAGCAAACCGCCAAAATACAACAATGCTGCGAGAATAGTCCCAGTGCGGCTTTTGGGCGAAGTGTCCCAGCGTTTTTGGAGTGTCTGCACATAGCCGCTTTGCTGCACAGCCCAGAGCCGAAGCCGATATTGAAAGATGTGTCCGTAGTAGAATGGCGTACCAATCGTGCGAACAAGCGCTGGTGCGTCGCAGTGAGATTTGCGGAGTGCTTCCATTTCCTGTTCAATCAGCGAGGCTTGGCGCTGGCGCTCTTCCTTGTGCGAAGCCAAATCGTAGAAAGTATGCGTGAAGCGCACACCATTGACCGCTTCGGGTTGGCTGGGGAAAATAAAATAGAGTGCCGCAAAAAGAAACAAAATCCACAGCGAATATTGAATTGCCATTACTGGCTCTGTGCCGTATTTGCAGAAGGTTTCAAGGAAAACGTTGAGTTGCCAAACCATCCAGTTCGTGAACGTGGGAGAGCGTTGGTAGGAAATGCCGAGCCAGCGTGTCTGCACAGTTTTCATCTCCACATAGCAATCATTTTTGGACTCGTCTTGCCAGTTTTTGCCGTAAATATTGTAGAAAAAGCTATACGTTTTGAGGAGCATTTCGTAATCGCTCTGCTCGGTGACGTTCCGACCACTAACAGTGTCGCTGACGGTGAGTTTGTAACCCGCGAACTGCTCCCAACGCATGGTTGTAGCACGTTCCGGTGTATTAAAAGCATCGTAGAGAACAGCACCGCGCAAGGCGCATTTTTCGACATTCATCATGCTCAAAATAACGGCGTTAATGGTGAGAATGCCGTCGGTTGTGTCTTCGGTGAGTGTGCAGGTGCGGATATGCCCGCTCACTTGAAAATTTGCCGTGCTGTCGAGCGTACACTTTTTGAGTGTAAAATCGTTCAAAGGTTGCGAAAATGGCGAAAATACTTGCGAAAATTGGGTGAAGCGTGTGCGTTCATAGTTGACGCTGCTGATGGTATTCGACGCAAAGACCGAACTTTCGATGATACACCTGTCTAACTCAAAGTTTACCAAGCCCTCGACTTCAACGCCAGAGGTGATAGCGGTTTTAGAAACACCGAGACTGGTGATATAACATTTCTGAAAACCCAAGTATTCATCAATGGTACAGCTATTAAACGTTATGCCTTTGTCGAAATGAAAACCACTAATTTTCATTGCCGAAAAGCGGCAAGAATCGAACTCTAACTTGGTTTCGACCAGAATACGTCCGTCTTTGCTACTTGTTGCCATCAATTTCGCCCGCCATTCGGCTTCTCTTGCTGGGTCGGCGAGTGCGGAATCATTGCGAATCGTGCAGTTGCGCAAAATAAGATCGCCCTCGGCAAGAGTCGCCATCGTCAAAATATCGCTAAACGAGAGCGTTTGACGTTGCAAAACGGTTGTGCCATTTGCAGAGAATTGGGCAAAAAGGCGGTTGCTTCCTGTACACGCAAGAGCGAAAACGACAAAAGCAACGCGCAATAAACCCCGCGAGATAAGGAAAAAACGCATAGAATGAGAGAATTGAGAGGATAAAAAAGATGAAAAGACTATGCGCATTATTGCGCCAATAGCAAGATAAACAGCAAGAGAATAAGCAATTTATCTCGCAAAATACGCATCAACACTGTCATATCAAAAAAGTTCTTCTGCGTGGTATTTGTGTGGATTCATGCTGTGAGGATGATGTCGTTTCGTCCTGCTCTTGAAAAATTCTCTTAAATGCAATGGTCATTTTTGGAAAACAAGGTTGTTGGAATCAGAAATCATCACTAAATTGCGCATCGAAGCAGAAAAGCGCTTTCTGAACAATCCTGATTTTGCAGCACTTTGACGTTATTTTTATGCCAACAAAAACACTAAAAACGCCATCTGAAAAAGCCATAACCAAATCGGCGACTGCCAAGACCAAACAAGTCGAAAGCACCACACCGACCGCCACCAAAACGCTTCAAATATCAGCGAAGGCAACCACGATTGCTACTCCAATCCCAACAAGCCTTGATGCTCTGCGCACGGCGTTTGCTGCATTGTCGGCGGCAGACCAGCGTCTGTTGCTTGCCGAGTGGAATCAAGCAGCCCAAGCAGTGGGCAATCCTGTATCGGCACTGGTTGAATATGTCCAAAAAGAATTTGGTGCAAATTTGACAACAGAAGTTTGGACAGAAGGTGCGGCGCACGTTCCGGTGGTCTATTGCAAAATTATTATGCCCGACGGAACCGAATATACGGCAAGCGGCAAGAATCAAAAAATCGCCAAACAACTGGCTTCAGAAGAGGCGTTAGCAGACTTACAGAAAACCTTGGCGTGATTCTGGCTTCCTTGTTCTCTACTTTTTGGGATATCGAATAGGTTTTCAGTCTGTCTTTTCGTATTCATCACGCGATATTCAACACCACCGTACTTTTTGTTTGCACTATGACGGATATTTTTCTCACTCAAACCACAACAACGCCCGCCATTGAAGGGCGTGTCGCCGATGGTTCTTTAGAGATTGTTGGCGAATCCTACCCCGAAAATTCGGATGAGTTTTATCAGCCAATATTTCAATGGTTACGCGATTTTATGGCTACGCAAAAGCGCCCCATTGCTGTGAGTTTTCGGATGCCGTATTTTAGCACCAGTTCCTCGAAGCGTCTTTTAGATATTTTGGATATTCTTCAAACCTACCACTACACCAGTGGTGGTGCGGTCACGATAACGTGGTGGTACGATGAAAACGATGAGGATATGCTCGAAAGCGGCAAGGAATTATGCGACGGGCTGGATTTGAAATTTATTTTTGCGTCATATTCAGAATAATTACACCATACAATCCGCTTAAATACAGGCGTTTGGTGTGGGTATCTGCTTTTGTTGGGTTTGTGAACGAAAATCGTATGACCACTGCGACATCAAATAATACGGGGGGAAACTCTTCAATACTGGGTTCATCCGCTTCTGACAATATGACCGATATGTTCAAAAGCGAATTGGACACGGTTGAGCAGTTTCATCGTACGCTCAATCGCCCGAGTCTAACGCAGGAAGAGCTTCTGAATGAATATCGCGCACTCGGACTCCGTTACGAAAATCTCCTCAAACAAGCCGCAACACTCACCCGTATTGGCGATGTGGCACAGCGAAAATTGATTAACACCAAAAGCCAACTTGCCGCTCAATCGGAAGTTATTAACCGTGCCAATGGCGAACTTCAAGAAAAAAATGAGCGTTTGAAAGAATCCATCGAAGAAATTAACCAGCTCAACATGGTGCTGGGCAATGAGCAGGCAAAAGCCGATGCACTCTTGCTCAACATTCTCCCGCCCGATATTGCAGCGCGATTGAAGGAAGGCGAGGACAAAATAGCGGATTATTTCGAGGATGCAACGGTCGTTTTCACGGATATTGTTGGGTTTACAAATCTCGCATCGCTTGTTTCGGCAACAACCATCGTGAAGCTCCTGAATACACTCTTTTCTCGGTTTGATGCCCTGCTCGACCACCATCCCGTTGAAAAAATCAAGACCATTGGCGATAGTTATATGGTTGCTGCGGGCATACCGACACCACGCAAAGACCACGCCTTACAAGCCGCTTCTTTCGCCTTTGCGATGCACAACGAACTTCGGCGTTTTGTTGCAGAAACTGGCTACCCGATTTCGATGCGGATTGGCATTCATAGTGGTCCGGTTGTGGCAGGGATTATCGGGACACGCAAGTTTGTCTATGACCTTTGGGGCGACACGGTTAATATTGCAAGTCGCATGGAATCGCACGGGCAGCCGGGAAAAATTCACTGCTCCGAAACGGTCTATGAAAAACTTTCCGACATCTACAAATTCGAGCGGCGCGGCGCGATAGACATTAAGGGCAAGGGAAAAATGGACACGTATTTTCTCATTGGCGATATTGCCTAAGAAATGACCTCAAACAAGAAAGCCTGTCACCACAATATTGCTGCGACAGGCTTTTTTTTATGGTGTGCCTTAGCAAAAACGGTATCATTTCTCAATCATCACGCGCTGCACGGTTTGTTCGCCCCGTGAGGTCGTTAGGACGAGCAGGTACATTCCGGCGACGTGTCTAGTCAGATTTACGCTCATTGTGTATTCGCCAACGCTAAAATTTTGTCCTTGATGAAGCGTTTCCAGATGCTGCCCGCGAATATCGTGTAAGGCAACGCTCATTGAACGGGCGGCACTAAGAGAAAAATTCACGTTGGCTTGATGGTGTGCGGGATTGGGGGCAATAGACTTCGCCGTAAGCGCCCCAACGCAGGAGCGCCATGCCTCCAAAAATGGCTTTCCAGCGATGATGTTTTCCAGCTCCTCGCGCTCTTCGCGGGTGGGGATTGCGCAGAGCGAGGAATATTTCTCTGCGGCGGAAAGTTCGCGTTCAAGCGTAGCGCGGTAGTGTTCGGGGAGTAATTGAACAACTTCCGATGTGAGTTTGCACCACAGCACCACAGAAGCCGCATCCCGCCGAATGGTGATGCCCACGAGATTGGATGATGGTGTTGCCTCTTTTATTTTTTCTAAGCGCTGCAAACGCTCGGCTGTCCTGATAGAATCAGTCATCAAACGCTGTTGCGCCGGGCTTAGATAGAGACTTCTGAGGTATGCCTCTGCACTATCGGATTCTCCTTGAGTTTGTGCCTTTTCAATACGCTCAAAAAGACTGTCGGCGAGCGCTTCATTCGTAAAGTCTGGTGTGGGGACTGCTATCCCTGTTTTAGCCACTGGCGCAAGCCATTCATAGCCATTAGGCAGACTCAAGAATAAGATTTGCAGTGCAGAAATCCCTCGAATATGCGATAAAGACTCGCTTCTTTGCTTGAGCAATACTTCTTCATTCATAACCTCTGCTGCTATCACATTTGCCAAAGCGTTTTTCATTTTTCGCTCTTTTTCTTCTTGAATGCGCCAAACGCTATCCACACGCACCGCATTCCATCTATTGCGTGGCAGCATACGGATAAATTTATTTTCGGGGTCGCGCAGTCCTGTTTGAAAAAGAGAATCGCCAATCATACGCCATTGCTCGTAAGGCTTACCAATCATGGTTGCATACCAATCTCGCGCTTTAATGGAGGGCAATGTTGCCACAAAATCAAGCCGCGTCCTTGACTCAAGTTCTTGAATCGGCTTATGGAGTGTTGTGTAGGCTTGCTTTTCCAGCCCTGTCGGAGGGCGTTGTTTCATTTGATGAATGCCGCCAAGACTATCAACGACAATTCCCAATTTCAACAACTCATCATCATTTAACTCCAACAAACGAGTGCCTTCGACGGCATTGACGGCGCTAGGATTTAGGGCTGCCGTCGGCGCGGCGGCGGCTTCATGTTGCTTCAAGGTCTGGGTGTTGCGCTTTTTGAGGAGCAAGGCAGATGCTGGTATTTCTGGTGCGTAGCTCTTCTGAAGAGCCGTACTTGGGTCTTCTGAGGAGTGTTGTTGCGGGGGAAGCGCGGTCTTGAATTGCGTAGAGTGGAATTGAGTAACCACCACCACTGCCGAAATAAGTATTGATGCGAGAATTGAGGATACGAGCATAAATTTTCGTGTAAAAAGTCGTTGGAAGAAAGCCACGCCTCGTTTCTTCGGCAATGTATGCCTATAAACCGCTTGCTGACGTGCTTCCGCATGAACGATGTTCCGGATCTCATCGTCCTTCAAAAGGTCGTCGCGCTGGCGAAGAGCGCCGAAGAGTGCTTCGAGACGGGTGTTGTTATCAGATTGAGGAGTGTTCTGTTGGGATGACATAACTATTGAACCGAAAAAAGTATTCTGAAAAATATGGAGCGAAGAGAATGATTGTCGGCGCTGAGGTTTTTAGCGCTCCGTCAGCATTTGTCGGAGTTTTTCCCGCCCTCGCGCCACACGCTGCTTCACGGCAGAAAGACCGTCACCTTGCATGGCGGCTATTTCTTGCAGGGAATGTCCAACAACATCTGATAAAATCACGGCTTCACGCTGCTTCAAGGGTAAACGTGCCAACATATCGTATAAAATCTGGACATCGGTTGCTGCATCGGGAGCATGGGTATCAGCCGGAAGCGCGGCAAAAGCATCTTCTGTGTCGTCATCGTCAGCAAAGAATCGGCTTGGCAGCCTCAAAAAGCCACGAAAGCGCTCTCTTCGCTCCTTCCGATAGACCAAACGCCGTGCTGTGGTCATTATCCACGACAAAAACGCCTCTTCGCTCACCAAAGAGTCAAATTCTTGATACGCAATCGCAATCGTCTCGCTCATGAGGTCTCGCGCATCGTCGTCATTGCGCTCTAAGGCAGCAATGAAGCGAGATAGTGAACTCTTTACGGGCAGCAATAGTGCTAAAAATCGCTCGCCACGCTCTTGAGCGGGCGTTTGTGCGAAAGATGGCTCTATATGGGTTGTTCGTGTTGTCAAGACAAGTTCCATACTGCGGGTTGTGCTTGGCGATAATAGGTTGTTTAAGCGGGAAGAGCCACAAGCTACACGAAAAGTTACATTCATACAGCAAAAAAGCAAAAATCCGCTCAAGACTAGTACCAGAGCGGTTTACAGAAGGTGCTTTTAGCATTATTCAGGAAGTATAAACTGGTTGGGCAGGATAAATTTTCAGGAGGGGTGTCGTTGTTTTTGACCGAGTTTATAGCAAGGAGTGTTTTCCACGGCAGAACGGAAAAGCCCCACAGCCGAATTTTGAGGCGGCTGTGGGGCTTTAAGTTGATTGTGTTGTACTGGCAAGATAAGAGAAACCGTACGCCTATTTTTTGGTGTTATTCTCTTGTGCGATCCGCTCTTCATATGAAGTAAATTTCTCACCTGCTAACCGTGCTAAGGTCTTGACGGCTTGTTCTTGCTGAAGCATTTCCGGCGGTAAATGTTGAGGTCTTTGCATTTGCGGATTATCCCCGTTTTTGATGCGGTCTTGGTGTACCTTTTCCATCATTTCAGCGTGCATGAGCGCTTCTTCACGAGGTATTTTTTGCTTATTTACCATTTCATTGACAAAGAAGTTTTTTCGCTCTTCGGGGTTCATTCGCTTGATTTTGTCAATATCAAAATTATGGCGAGGCATTGTTGTTGCGCCCGATGTCAAACACTCTTTTGCAAGCGCCTTCACTGTTTCCGGCTGCCATTTGCCCTGAAGTTGCATTAATGCCTGTGCAAAGACAACACGGTCAGCAAAACTTTTGTATTTGACCAAGCTATTGGTGTAGTATTCAATAGCACTGAGTTTTTCTTCTGTCATTTCGCTCTCGGTATTCAGAAGGTGCTTGCGTAACATGAAGTGGGCGATCTGTTGGGCAAAGGAAAATTCCAGCATTGTACTTTGCGCAACCTCTAAAAATTGTACCGATTGTTTGTGAGCAACTTCCCACGACGAGGCTTTAGCAATTTCCATTGTCAAGAGCATAAATTTTTTCTGCTGCTCTTGATTTTCTGGTAACTTCATCATATTGTTCATATCTTGAACAGTCATGCCCGTCAATAGCTTGACTTCAACCGGATCCATAGCCCCTACTGGTGTTTGTACCTTCATTGGTGAACTTGTTTCTGGTATAAAACTCTACGAGTACCGCACCGAACCTGCCCCACGGAGCAAGTATTTATGCTCCCTTCAGGCTTATTTGCGTGCATTTGCCTTCTCAATACGGCAGAGCAATTTTTTTGTATTCAATCACTGCGGCACTAAAGCAACATCCATCTGCAAAGCGCTTGATTTCTGGCTTGCCGGAGCGGTAATCGTGCGTTTGACTTCCTTGAATCCGCTTGCGGTGATAGTCTGCTGATAGGTTTTGCCAAGTTGTAGCACGGCAGAGTAGTAGCCATCGGCATTGCTGCTCATTTCATCGGCATCCATTTCGTTGGCAAGGCGTATGCTGATTTTTGCCGTAACGGGTTTTCCTGTCACTTTGTCGCGTATTGTTCCCGTCAGAACCGAGACGGGGAGCGGTTTGATGGCGCTCATGCCACTGGTGAGTTTTGCCATGTACACGTCGCCATTGCGAACAAAATATGCTTCGTTGCCATCGGCGCTCACGACAAAGCCGTAATCATCGGCTTTGGTATTGAAGGGTTCGCCGAGATTGACCACATTGCTCACGTTGCCGTCATCGCTCAGGGTTGCCTTGAAAATATCTAATCCTCCAAAACCACCCAAACCATCGGACGCGAAATAGAGCGTTTTGCCGTCTGCCGCAAGAAATATGGAACGCTCATTCCCTTCGGTACTGATAGCGAGTTTTTGGCAGTAAAGCCAGCCTGCTTTGCCCGCTTTTCGGCTAAAATATAAGTCCATCGGACCATCATAATCGGGACCACACGCCACGACAAAAAGTTTTCCATTTGCCGAAAATGCCGCACCGTCTGTACCAAACTGGTCGTTAGTTTGCTTCCGCATTTGGGTAAAAAAGAGATTGATGCCGCCGCCCAAGCCGACGGGTTTTTCATACTGATTGCCGTTTAATTGAGCGCGATAATACGGACCACCGCTATTTTGCCAGCCCGGTTGCCAACTTTGGAACGTCACCGTTTGTCCGTCGGGGGAAACGTTGGGTTCGTCCTCGCCGCGCTCAGTGTTGACGCTTGCGTCAAGGCAACGTGCGGCTTGCCATTCGCCACTCACGCGCTCTGCCGTCCAAATGTCGCCGTCGAAGCGGTCGGTTGTGTCGGGGCGGCGCGACCATTTCTGCTCGCCTCTGTCCGACAGGAAGAAGAGCCGCCGTCCGTCGGGCGTGATAGAAAGGTTCGCTTCTTGAAACGGCGAGTTAAGTTGGTTGAGCCGTGTTATTGTGACGTTTCCTTTGATTTTTAACACGGGGATTTTGTCTGCGCTCTGCACTTGGGCAAGCACACTATCGTCCGCAAATAGGTATACTGCAAGGGTCGCTGCAATAATCGCAAAAAGGCGAGAAGCGTTCATAACACTGAGCAAAAATTACGTGAGAGGGGCGAGAGAAATGTGGGCGCTGCTTCCGCAGTGGCGCTTTCCTACACAGAATGAAAACGCTTTGTAAAATACACATTTTTCTTCTTTGTCGTACTTTTTTCGCATATTTTTTTGCAACGAAGCCTTCTTTGTCGCAATTTACGGAGAACTATCGCGCTATTCATTTCCGCCCCAACTATCTATGAAAGCACTTCTTCTTTTGGAGCAGCCCACAAACACTGCTCCGCAAGACCGTAAAAGCTACCGCATCAGTATCGAAGACGTTCCCAAGCCACAGTTGCAAGAGGGAGAGGCACTCGTTCGCATACACGCTGCGGCGCTGAATCACCGTGATAAATGGATTCTTGCCGGGCAGTACGCAAAAATTCGCTCCGGTGTGATTTTGGGTTCGGATGGTTGTGGTGTTGTGGAGGAAGTTGCTTCAAAAGCTGATGAACACTGGCTTGGCAAGGAAGTCGTCCTGAACCCTTCCATCGGCTGGGGTGCAAATCCCCGCGTTCAAGACCGCGATTATTCCATCTTAGGGCTGCCCACAAACGGCACATTTGCGGAATATTGTGCTATTCCCGTTCAAAATCTTTATGCCAAACCCCAGCACTTAAGCGCTGCGGAGTCGGCAGCACTTCCGCTTGCAGGGTTGACGGCATACCGCGCTGTTCGGATGCAAGCCGAAATTACTTCTGGCTCCAAAGTCTTGGTGACAGGCATTGGAGGCGGTGTGGCGCAGTATGCTGCTCAATTTGCTACTGCTTTGGGAGCAAGCGTTTATGCGACTTCTGGCGATGATATAAAACTTCAGATGGCAAAAGAAAAACTTGGCATAAGCGGCGGGGCGAACTACCGCCAGCAGGACTGGCATAAAACCTTGCTTGCCGAAGCAGGGGAGTTTGATTGTATCATTGACAGTGCCGTTGGAAGTAGTCTGGACGCGCTTTTGGCAATGCTCACGATGGGCGGACGGTATGTGTTTTACGGCGCAACGGGTGGTCGTCCGTCGTCGCTGAATGTACAGATGATTTTTTGGAAGCAGTTGCGCTTGCAAGGCACGACGATGGGCAGTGATGCGGAGTTTGGGGCGATGTTGGATTTTGTGACGGAAAAACGCATTACACCGATGCTTGATTCTGTGCGCCCTTTCGCTGAAATTGGCACTGCTTTTGAGGCAATGTCTGGCAGCACACAATTTGGTAAACTTGTTGTGGTAATGACCAATTCTTAATCCCGAATGGCGATAAATAATGAGAGGTGAGCGCTATGAGAGCCGTAATGATGCGCTTCCGTCCTTCCACTGTTTACCCTTCATCCTTCACGATTTCCATCCATGCACCTTCCTTCTCTACTTGGTCACTCTGCGCAAATGCTGAGGCTTATTGACCATTCTCAGCGCCCCGCCGATGTTCTGGCATCGGAGTATTTTCGTGCGAAAAAATATATCGGTGCGAAAGAGCGGCGCTTTATTTCAGCAATCGTATTTGCGGCGTTGCGCGGACGCTCTGCGTTTGAGTTTTGTGCAACCGAAGCGCTCAAGGGCATTATGGCGGAAATTAGCGCCGTGCAAGAGCAGTTCCACCAATCGCACAAAGGCAAAAAAGCGAGTGCTGAAGTGCTGTTCCACGAACTTGGCATCATCACGGCGTGTGCGCTTGTTGGGAATCAAGTGGGCGTAGGAAATATGTTTGAGCATATCGAAGAGACGCTGGGCATTGCCTATGCTGATTTGGAAGGTCGAATTATTGTTTTGGGTGAAGCATTTGCTTCGCGCTTGGGCATTAGCACCGATGCGGGTATTCAGTTTGCTATGATGCTGCACGAGGTTTGGTCGCATCTTGCTGAGGAAATAGAACATATTTTTGCCACAGAAGATTTTTCGGAAGCCGCTCAAGAACTTCTCGCCACGCGATTTGCTGCCCCGCGTTGGATGCTCGCGGCATGGCAGGAAGGCACAACTGGGGCGGGCGATTGGTTCTCGGCGGTCGAGTTGGCAGCTTCGATGCTGGGTGCTGCGCCTGTTCCGGTGCGTATCAATCGGCTTGCCGCTGACCGCGAAACAGTTCTTGCTCTGTTGCGCAGAGACGGCATCCATGCTCGCGCCGGCAAACTTTCGCCCGATGCAATTTTGATAGACCGCCGTGTGAATTTGACGGGAACAAATCTGTACCGCGAAGGAGTGATTGAAATTCAGGACGAGGCTAGTCAGCTTGCGGGTTTTGGGCTTGCACCTGAAGCAACATGGCGAGTTTTGGATGCGTGCGCCGGAGCAGGCGGGAAGGCGCTCCACATCGGGAATTTGCAGGGGAATCGTGGTGAAATTATTGCTGCCGATATAGAATATCAACGGTTGAAAGAATTGCCTCTTCGCGCCAAACGGAGCGGGGTTTCGCGGATTACGACGGTGCATCTGACGAGCAAAAGTATTCTTGCTACGTTGCCGGAGCAGCTTGCGTATTTGAAAGCCTCTTGTGATGCGGTAGTGGTGGATGCGCCTTGCTCCGGCATAGGAACGGTGCGGCGTATGCCGATGACGAAGTGGCGGCTCACGCCGGAATTACTGCGGAAACACGCGCAAAAGCAGCTTGAAATTGTGAACTCCTTTGCCAATGCTGTAAAGCCAGGTGGTGTCTTGCTTTACCTCACGTGTTCGCTCATGCCACAGGAGAATAGCCACGTCATAGAAGCCTTTTTAGCGAAAAACCCTGATTTTATGCCGGAAGCGCTGGCTCCTGCTTTTGCAAAAAACGATATTCACATTCCCGGACTGGCTTCCGACGCGGCTTGGCTGACGCTTATGCCTTCACAGCACGGGACAGACGGCTTTTTTATGGCGCGTCTGCGAAAAAAAATGTAATGTAATCTTGTGTATCATGCCCGAACCCGCTCACAATCGTGCTTCCGGCAATAGCGCCGAAGACCTTGCAGTCGAGTTTCTCACCGCAAAAGGGATGCGTATTGTCAAACGAAATTTTCATTTTGGACGTGTCGGCGAAATAGATATTATCGCCGAAGATGGCGACATATTGGTCTTTGTCGAGGTAAAATCGCGCTCCTCTACGCTCTATGGAACGCCGGAAGAAGCTATCACGCCAAGCAAACAACGCGCTATCCGCAAGGTCGCCCAGGGGTATCTCCACACGCACAATATCACCAACCGCGAATGTCGTTTTGACGTTATTGCTATTCGGCTTTTTACGGAAGAGCCAGATATTACGCATTTGGTGGGTGCTTTTTGAGTGTAGCCGGAGCATTTGCTTCTGAGAGATTTATCCCGTAAATTTGTTTTGATAATAGTGCTTTCAAGAGCGCATAAACACTCACAACAAAAGCATATATGCGCACCGACACTATTCTCTATCAACTGTTCTTACAAATGCCGTCATTGCTCTTTGTCCTGATAGGTCGGGATGCAGAGGAAAGCAACGATTATCGCTTCACATCGGTCGAGGTAAAAGAAACTGGTTTTCGTTTGGACGGCGTATTTATGCCAAGTGCAGAGGATGGAACCATGTATTTTCTGGAATTGCAGTTCCAGCGCGACACCCGTTTTTACTCCCGACTATTTGCCGAAATTTTTCTGTTTTTGCGGCATGATGAATCGGCGCGTAATTGGCACAGCGTGGTGGTTTTTGCTGAAGAGCAGCATGATAGTGGCATTCCGCAGCGTTATAGCGACCTTGCGGGGCGAGTCAGTCGAATACATCTTGACCGCCTCACACCGGAGCAGACCGCAAAACATCCGATAGATCTCTTGGAATTGTTGGTATTGCCGGAGGAT
>JAAFHM010000647.1 GCA_013298375.1 Ignavibacteria bacterium
CCTGTCAAGGCAATCAATGTATTCTGCTCGAACCGCATCGTGGCTTTGCCCCAAAGTATCTCTAAAGCCGCATCATTACTTAAATTTCCAACGAGAATATTTGCCAGACGAAACGAAATCAAATCCGCCGCACCGCTTTGAGGAATGCCGTACTCACGCCATCCCGTGCGCCCCGAATCCTGAATCGTTGTCTGGAAGCCGCTTTGCAGCACAACTGCGCCCTCACCCAAGCCTCTCCCAAGGGGAGAGGGCTTCAGAAGTGCTTCTGCATCTTGCCCTTCGCCCTCTGGGAGAAGGGTTGGGATGAGGGTTTGAGGCATCTCTTCAACCAACGAAGAGACCGCATAAAACCGCACTCTATCGCCCGTCCGCAGTAGGGTCGGAGTTTCATTCCGTAGTGCTTTTTCCAAGGAAAACAAAGTGAATGGCGTTTGTCCGATAATATTCCATCCGCCGGGCGATTCCAACGGATAAATCCCCGTCTGAGCGCCCGCAATACCGACCGCTCCTGCACTAATCCGCGCACGAGGCGTACTTTTGCGTGGCATGGCTAGTTCCGGCGGCAAGCCCAGCAAATACGGAAATCCGGGCGTGAAGCCTATCATCGCTACGCGATATTCCACCCCAGTATGCAGTGCGATAATCTCCGCAATGCTCAAGCCCTTATGGAGAGCCATTTCCTGCATATCCGGAGCATATTCTTCGCTGTAACAAACAGGAATATTGACAATGGTACTATCATGCTCCAATAATGCTGGAGAAGTAAGGTTTTGTGCGACAAGGCGGTCAAAAAGACACGATAGGAAGGATGAAAGCGGCTCGGCGGAAATTGCGGCTAATGCGGAAATATCAAGGAGAAGCGTTAGGCTCGTGAAGGCAGGTATTATCTCGCGCACAGCAGGAAGAGGCGGATGTTCCAAAAGAGTGCGAAGGCGTTGAACGGTCTGAAATGCAGAAAGGCTAATTTCCTCCGCGCATACTAACGTCAATGCCGCGTCACCGCAAGGAATGATGCGGATATCGGGGAACGCAGAGGCAATCGTCGTCGTCACCATCATCAACCATCCACCGCAGGGAGTTCCACAATGAAGGTTGCGCCTTTGCCAAGCTCGCTTTCCACCCAGACGCGACCGCCGTGCAGTTCCACAATTTGCTTGACAATAGAAAGCCCGACACCGCTTGAGGACTCGCCCGCCGTCGGTTGCGCGGATAATTTTTGAAAATGTCCGAATACTTTTGCTTTATCATCGTCGGTCAAGCCCGGACCTTCGTCGCGTACGGAAAAACGAATACATTTCGCCTCATTTTTGGGGCAGCGCTCCAGCGTTACCCAGATAGTTTTTTCCGGCGGCGAGTATTTGACGGCGTTGCTGACGAGATTCTCAAAGACCTGCCACAACCGGCGCTCGTCCGCTTCGGTGACACAATTTGCTTCGAGGGATGTTGTGAGAACTTGCTGTTTTTTTGCGGCTTGCGGCTTATATTGCCATGCGATTGCCGTGACAATTTCGCCAACATCCACAAGCGAAGTATGTAGTTCGATTTTACCGGATTCCGCCGCCGCCGAATCTAACAAATCTTTCACCAAAGCAAGCGTCTGTTCGGAAAGCGTCGTCATATCGTGTGCCATTTGGCGATGCTCTTCGTTTTCCAATTCGCTTGCCATAATTTTCGATAAGCCCAAAAGTGAGCCAAGCGGATTTTTCAAATCATGCGAAACCATGCTCAGGAGCTTGGTTTTGAAGGTATTTGCCTCCCGCATCTGGACGTTGAAACGCTGCAATTCATCGTTGGCATTGCGCAACTCATCGTATGCCGATTGAATTTCCATTGTCTGTGTTTCGAGAAGCTCTTTTTGGCGGCTAATTTCGGCAGTGCGCTCATCCACCAAGCGTTGAAGCCGCATCCGCGCTCGTGCTTCCTCGACAACATTTTTACGCTCTCTGGCGGTGAGTAGTAAAAGAATCAAAAACCCCACCAAAGCCGCACCAAACAAGGCATAGAGCAGATATGCCCCAAACGACCTGTAAAATGGCGGTTTAACCGTAAAACGAAGCGCAAGCGGCTTGCTCCAAGCCTCGCCAATACCCTCATTTCGCGCAACGATTTCGACAATATAGGTTCCCGATTCGAGATTGTTCAAGGTAAGTATCGGTTGGCTAAAAGGACGCGACCATGCGGTTTTGGGCATATCTTGACGATACAAACGGCTTTGATACTGTACGTTCTGCGGTGTTGTTGTGCCAGGCGCAAAAAGCAGTTGGATAAAACTTTGCGAGCCGAAGGATTCTGGCAGTGCGGCAAAGCTAAGGCGCTCGCCATTGACGGTCGCTTCGACAAAGCGCGGCGGAATGCTCTCGAAGCGCCTTCCCCGCGTATCAAGGGCGTACAAGCCGTTGGTTGTGGCAACCCAGAGCATACCTTTTTTATCAACCATCAGCCCACGATAGGCAACCGTACGTGAGTGCAGTCCAGAGGCTTGGTGAAAAAGCGTCGTCGCTCCATCGGCATAGCGCAACAGCCCCAAATCCGTCCCAATCCAGACAACATCATTATTCTCGACAGCAATTGCTTTACAAGAATTTCCCTGAAACTCACTGCCCAGCGCGAGGCGTGTTGCTTTATCCGACTCCAGTTTCAGAATGCCGTGACCCGTTGCAGCATAGATAATATGAGGGTTTTGGGGTGAGAATGCAATATCATAGACGTTTAACGTTAGGATATCACGAGCATCGAAAGGCTTACTAATATTTTCAAAACGGTCTTC
>JAAFHM010000383.1 GCA_013298375.1 Ignavibacteria bacterium
CCGTCCAATTTATTTGTCAATCCTGCCAAAAATTATCACCCAAAAATACCCCCGAAATACCATCAATCCTAGCTTCCTGACATCACAATATTTTTTACATTTTTTTTGATATTTTTGAGATTATTATGCAAAAATGCCGAAAATGGCATAAAACCTCGCTCTCTCGGAATACAATACGATGCAAGCCTAGGTTTTATCAGCACTGTCATCGCCTTAAATCGCAAAAAAAAAGCCCGAATATTTGCTTCCAATATCCGGGCTTCTTGCAAAAATCCTCTTTCTGAGCCTACGAGCATCCACTGGTTGTACCGCAATCATCACATACAGTACAGGAACCATTGCGCTTGACGCGCATAGAGCCACAGTTGGAGCATTGCTCCCCCGTGTAACCCTTCGCCTTTGCCTCGACTACACGCGCCGTCCGTCCATGACCGTTGCTCTTCGTGAACCATAGATACAGTATTCAGGCTTAAAACTCAATCCGAAAGCCACCAATAAAAAATCGCCCAATTTGCCCAACCTCTTCCACTCTGTCCCGTAGCGGGTTGTAGGACTGCGAAAGAATATTTTTGCGATTAAGCAAATTTTCCATGGAAAAATAGCTGATAATCGCGAAGCCGTTGAAATTTTGCCGAAGATCAATACGAAAATCAATCCGCTCATAATCGGGATTCCGCCCTGAAAAGGCAAGGTTGCCATCCCGAATGGTCGAACCGAAGCGTCGTGAACGCTCAATGTCAATGGGAGTGCGTGGCGAACCACCCGCACGAGCATATCGCCCCGCAAATTCAACCGTGAAAGTCTCGGTAATTTTCCATTCATAGCCCGCCAGCAGATTGAAAATATATTGATTGTCAAACGCGCCATTGCGCCATACGCCGTCCGAACCAGAGTACTCCTGCCGAACCAGTGATAGCGCCGTCTGCGCGTACCAACCGCCCGAAAAGTGCTTCGTGAAGGACAATTCCGCCCCGTAACTGCGCCCTTTGCCGTCATTCACCAAAAGTCCTGTGCCGCTCACGCCACCGAAGTTTGTCCCAGCATTCAGCATCGAAAATGAGCTTGTTGTAGCACCGTGAATCGGCACACGCGAGTAGTCTTTGTAGTACGCCTCAGCTTTGAAGAGCATTTCGGGCGCGAACTGGTTGGAATAGCCCACCACATAATGGACTGCTTGCGAAAAGTCCAAATCACGATTATTCACGCCATTAGTAGATTCAAAATACACCGCAAGCGGCATTGCTTGGCGGTAAATGCCCGTTCCAAAGGTGAGTGTTTGTGCGGGCGCGAAGTTCCATGCAAGAGCAGCGCGTGGCTCAAAAGTGGCTTTATTGCTCACGCCTAAATATTGCGATTGAATGCCAAGATTAAGCGCCAGTGCGTCGTTCAGCCGATAATTCCAATTTGCAAAGCCAAATGCTTGGAGCGCATTGCCGCTTGCTTTGGCGGAAAATAGCGTTGGTGAAAAGGTTGTTGTCGTGCGGTACTCGTCTAAATCGAAAAAGCGAAAGCGTGTTTCTATGCCGCCCGTCAGCACACTTTGTGCGTCGGGCGAATACGAAAGCGTGTATTTTGACGTTGCGTAGCCTTCCAGCGCACGATTACGATACCAAGGCGTTGCCGAAATCGTCTTAAATTCACGGCTAGCCGTCAGCGAATCTACATCCGTGCGGAAGCGGCTAGCCACGCCGCCCAGAAGCAGCGTTCCGAAGGTGCGGTCGGAGAAAAAGTGCCGCCAATTCAAGCCTACCGACAAAATATCTGTACCATTCCGCGTGTCCTGATACCCCGACAGCACCGTGTCCAATTTCGATTGGCGAATATCAATATCACTTGTACCGAACAGTCCTGTAAGCCATAATTTATCATGCTCTCCGGCGTTGAGGTCAATTTTCAGCGACAAATCTTCATAACGCGGAACGCCGCCCGCGCCAAAATCCACGCCGAGTGCGCTCAAAATATCCAAAAACGATTTGCGGTAACTCACCAGAAATGACGAGCCTTTCCCGCGTTCTGCGAAAGGTAGCGGACCTTCTGCCATTGCTTCGATGCCGTTGAAACCGAACTGCCCCATAAATTCATACTTTTCGTCATTGCCTTTGCGAGTGCGAAGGTCGAACACACCTGACATTCGGTCGCCGTATTCCGCCGGAAATGCGCCCGTGAGAAAGTCGCTGCTTGCCAGCACATTCGAGTTCACCGCACCGACGGGACCGCCTGTCGAACCTTGCGTGGCGAAGTGATTTGGGTTTGGAACGTCCAATCCATCAAGCCTCCAAAGCAGTTCTGTGGGCGAGCCACCGCGAATGATGATGTCATTGCGTTGGTCGTTTGCGCTCAAAACACCTGCAAAGGCAGATGCCATGCGGGCTACATCGCCTCTAGCTCCGGCAAAACGGTACGCATCATCCAGCGTAAAAACGTTGGAAGAAATGAGCGCCGCTTCGTTAATCGCCGTAAAGCCTCCTTTGGAGCCGTTTACAGCGATTTCTTCGGTTTTGATAATTTTTTCGGTGAGCAAAATTGTCAGCACAAGTTCCTTGCCGGATGTGACCACAAGCGGCGTAGAATGTGGCTCGTAGCCAAGCGCACTCACGCGCAAGGTGTAGCGTCCTGGCGGGATGGTTTGGAGCGAAAAAGTACCGCCGGAGCGAGTATTTGCACCTTTGATGAGTTCTGCAATGCGCACCGTTGCGCCCGGAATTGGCTGTTGTGTCGAAGCGTTTAAGACTGTTCCGCGCACGGTTTGGGCGGGGGCATGGGACGTTTGGGCGGCTTCCTGAGCGAAAGTAAAAATGCTCAGGAGCATCATCATTGCTGATGTTAGTATAAGTAATTTCATTTATTTTGATGAAAAATTTGAAAAATTTGATGACAGAAATTAAGAAAAGGCTTTAGAAAGAAAATCCGTTACAGTGTCACTTGAAACCCCACCACCACTGTTCTTCGCCCGAAAAAACTCGTCATCGGGATTTTTTCCGCATAATCCCGCGAATACGTGTAACCGAACATATTTTCGATGCCCAGAATATTCAATCCCTCCATATACATCACCAGAAAGCGCTCAAAGACTTGCGTCAAATAAGTCAATCGCAAATCCAAACGGTGATAATGCGGCAATCGTGCCGAATTTTTTTCGCCATACAACGGCTCAAAAACATTCTCCGAAGCGTGATATAGTGCGCTTTCTACGGGAGTAAAGGGTCTGCCCGTTGCTGCGCGGTAGCTCAAGCCCACTTGAAATTCCGGCGAAATGTCGTACTTCGCAATCACGGTCAAATTGTGCGTAATGTCGTAGGGACTCGGTGCAAGCCGCTCAAAATCGAGCCAGTAGCGCTTTGTATCAATGAATCCGTAAGAAACAAGCCCGCTTAATTTCCATTCAGGAAACCCGCCTTTAGCAATCATGTCCACGCCTCGCGCATAGCCATAGCCTGTGCTGGTGTACTGCGATGCGCCCACAAGCGAGGTTTGAAGCGGCAGTTGGGAATAATCCTTGTTAAAGGCTTCAATCCGAATATTCATATTGTCGCTTACGGTATAATCGTATGAGAGAATCACGTGTTGCGCTTGCATCGGCTTTAGTGGCGCGTAGGACGCGGATTGCTGAGAACCGCTCTGTATCTCATTTCTGCGGGCAAAAAGACGTGGATCGGGATTTTGATGAAAAATGCCCCAACCCAATTTCAAGGACGAGCGCTCATTTATCTGCCAGCCAATACTTGCGCGTGGATCAAGCCACTGCATACTGAGCGCAGGAACCGCATCAAATCTTACGCCCCCAACAGCAGAAAGTTGCGTTATCCCAAACAATTCCGCCGTTTCTGCTTCCACATACCCGCCAAAGCGCGTTCCCACGAACTGCGCATCAATAGCCACTTTTGCCGCTTGTGCTTGTGCTTGTGCATTCCAACTTTGCGCGGGCAGTGTACCGATGTAGGCGGTTGTGCGCTGCTCTACTTCCAATCCGGTGTTCAATTTCCAGCGCGACGACACTTGGATTTCCGCATCACTACGCCCTTTCCATGCTTTATCGGTGCGCTGAATTGCAACAGCGCCAACATTCTGATTATTGGTCGAACCGCTATACGACAGGCTTGTTTTCACGACGACATTGCCGCCAAAAACCTCCGTGTGCTGCGTGTTCACAAAAGCGCTACTGGACGCGCCTGTGTATTCGTCTTGGTAGCCGGGCTGCTCAAGAAAAACGCCATTTTGGTCGCCGGAAGTCGAGACAAAGAGCTTGATTTTCCCAGTGCCGGAATACCGCCACGTCCAGCCAACGCTTGCGTCGTGCGATTCCGGCAAGCGTGTAAATCGCTCCAAACCGCCATTTATCAGGAATAGCAAATACGTCATTGTCTTGCGAACATTGATATTCAGCCCTGAACGCCCGTCGCCAAGCGGGATTTCGCTGGTCAACGAGGCATTGGCAAGCGATACGCCCACAGCAGTGCGGAATATCGGCGGTTCATCCTTCGTGGTCATGTCTAGTACGCCCGAAAGCGCATTGCCGTACTTTGCCGAAAAACCGCCGCTTGTGAAGTACAAATCTCGAATTACTGCGGTGTTCACGTTGGAAAACAAGCCGCCAAAGCCCGATTCAAAGGTGTACGGATTAAACAGCGAGGCTTGGTCGAGCAGCGTTATCGTCTCAGTTGGGTCGCCTCCACGCACAAACAACTCCGCACTTTCGGAAACCTGCGTCATTCCGGGCATGGTCTTAATTTTACTTTGGCAAGTTGCTGACAAAGCTAGATACGAAGAGGCTTTCCAAGAAAACATCTTATCAAAAAAACGAGACTTTCGGCTTAAAGGCGCTTGAATACAAGGTTTTGATTATTTTTACTTTGGCAAGTTGCTGACAAAGCTAGATACGAAGAGGCTTTCCAAGAAAACATCTTATCAAAAAAACGAGACTTTCGGCTTAAAGGCGCTTGAATACAAGGTTTTGATTATCTATATCC
>JAAFHM010000087.1 GCA_013298375.1 Ignavibacteria bacterium
CGCTTGCCGAGCGGTATCGGCAATTTCGTATTGAAAAAGAGGAGGCACAGCAAGAAGCGCTTAGAATTGAGCATGAAGCAAAGACCCAGTTGGAGCGCAAGGTGCAAGAGCGCACGGTGGAACTCGAAACGATTAACGACGAAATGCAGCGCCAAATGGTCATTTTGAACGACCAAGCTATCGAAATTGAAATGACCAATGTGGAATTGCAGGAAAAAAATCTGCTTTTGGAAGGGCTGAATCGGGAGAAAAACGAGTTTCTGGGCGTGGCAGCGCATGACCTCAAAAATCCGCTGCAAACGATTATTATGAATACCTCCATGATGCGCCGTTACGCCGAGCGGCTGGACGAGGATAAACGGAATGACCTGCTTGATCGCATCGAAGAGACTTCGCGGCGAATGCACGATATTATCGAAAAACTCTTGGATGCCAACGCGATTGAATCCGGTAAAATTGAGTTCCACATCGAATCCGTGCCGCTTTTGAGCGATGTTCGCCATTTGATGCAAGATTACCAGCCCAAAGCAAATGCGAAAAATATCACCTTGCACTGTACCGCAGAAAACGAATTATTATGCGCTCTGGCGGACAAACATCGCACCATGCAAGTCGTCGAAAATCTCCTATCCAATGCCATCAAATTTTCACCGCATGGGAAAAATATTTTTCTCACTGTTGCGCAAAAAAATAACCCGAATGCTGCTCCGAAACAAGACCGTAAGGTCATTCGCCTCGAAATACGCGACGAAGGTCCGGGCTTGTCCGACGACGACAAAGAAAAACTTTTTGGGAAATTTGCGCGACTCTCGGCGCGTCCCACTGGCGGCGAACATTCGACAGGCTTGGGGCTTTCGATTGTCAAAAAACTGGTCGAGGCAATGAATGGCGAGATTTGGTGCGAGTCGGAACTAGGCAATGGTGCTACGTTTATCGTCGAACTGCCATCGGCATAATAACAAGGAAAACCGCATGGGTACACTCTTCGACGACGTTCCAACTTCTCAGCCACCATCAGCGCCCACCGCGCCCAACAAATACACACCGCTTGCCGAGCGCATGAGACCTCGCCGTTTCGATGATGTGCTTGGGCAGGAGCATCTTTTAGGCGAAGGCGCACCATTGCGCGGTTTTGCGGCGCACGGACTGTTTCCATCGATGATTCTCTGGGGAGCGCCGGGTATCGGCAAAACGACGTTGGCACTGATTATTGCGCAGTCAGCGAAGGCAGATTTTACGAGGCTTTCAGCAGTGGAAGCGGGCGTGAAGGACGTGCGTGAGATTCTCACCGCCGCCGAAAAACGCCGCAAATCGGGCAAAAGTACCGTGCTGTTTATTGACGAAATTCACCGCTTCAATAAAAACCAGCAAGACGCACTGCTTCACGCTGTGGAGCAAGGTATCATCACGCTTATCGGTGCAACAACGGAAAATCCCTCGTTTGAAGTTAATCCCGCACTCTTGTCGCGCTGCCGTGTTTATACCTTGCAAGGTCTTACCGAGGCACATTGCAACATACTTCTGCAACGCGCATTACAGCAGCTTTCGGAGGATTGTGCGCGAGAAATTATCCCCGACGATGAAGAGCAATTGACGGCTATGCTCTTTCGCCTCACTGGTGGCGATGCGCGTGGCATTCTCAATGCTCTGGAAAGCGCAGTCAATCTGGCTTCTGGGCAGAATCACGAACAAGAAATCACAACCCCGCTCATTCTCTCGCAAGCACACATCGAAGCGGCTTTGCAGCAAAAAACACCTCGCTACGATAAAAAAGGCGAAGGACATTTCGATACAATTTCGGCGTTTATCAAGTCGTTGCGCGGCTCCGACCCTGATGCCGCCTTGTTTTGGCTGGCAGTGATGCTGGAGGCGGGCGAAGATGCACGGTTCATCGCACGGCGAATGGTGATTTTTGCCAGTGAAGATATTGGCAATGCTGCTTCGGAAGCGCTTCCTCTTGCCATTGCCGTTTTCCAAGCGGTGGATGTAATTGGGATGCCGGAATGTCGTATCAATCTTGCGCACGGCGTAACGTTTCTTGCCTCCTGCCCAAAATCCAATGCGTCCTATCGGGCAATAGAAAACGCACTCGCAGAGGTGCGTTCCGGCGTTGACACAAGTGTTCCGCTTCACTTGCGCAATGCCCCGACACGATTGATGAAACAATCTGGCTATGGGCGTGAATATCAGTATCCGCATGATTTTGAGGGGCATTTTGCTCAAGAAACTTACTTCCCTGCGGGCGAGGAGCGGCGCTATTACACGCCGAGCACGATGGGCGAGGAGCAGCAAATACGGCAACACTTGGCAATGCTTCGCCCCCAGCGCTACGAGTGATACAGCGCTACGGGTAATCTTGCGTGTGCGAAACTGCGAAATTTTGGGTAAATTGCTGTGGCGTAATCACGGTCAAATCACTTTTATTGCGTTCAAATCATTACTCATCATTACAAAGCATCATGGATTTTTTCTCAAGAAACACCGCTCTCACGCTCGTCATTACTTGCTCCACGTTCTTTCTTTCGTGTAACAAAACCGAAAAACCACTTCCGCAGCAAACGCGGTCGGAACTGCCTGAAATCAAGCAATCACCGCATTTTTCGGGCGTTTCGCAGCAAGCAAAAACTGTCGAAAGTGCTTCGATGCAAGGTTCTGTATGGCTTGCATACTTTTTCTTTACCTCATGCGGTGGTCCCTGCCCTGCGATGAATGCTCGCGTGGAGGCGCTGCAAAAAGAATTTACGGCATCAAATCTAAAATTTGTCGGCATCAGCGTTGACCCCGAAACCGATACGCCAAAAGCTCTTGCCGCCTACGCCGCAAGATTTCATGCTGATTCTACGCGCTGGACGCTGCTGCAAATGCCAATGGATTCCGTGAAATCGGTCGCCGTGCAAGGTTTTATGCTGGCGCAAGGGAAAGAAGACGACCCGAATCTCCACAGTACCCGCTTTGTCGTTGTGGATAAACGCGGTATGATTCGTGGCTATTTCGATGGGCTGGATGAGAATGAAATTCCGAAATTGCGCAAAGCAATTAGCGGTTTGCTGGCAGAATAACGGCTCTCAACGAAAAAATTGCTTGACCATAACTACTCTCAAAAACGCATGGAAACTCGTTTATCCCCTCTTCCAACAACAATGACCACAATTCACCACATCATTGCCGAACGGACGGCTGCCGGTATCGTGATTGTTGCCCCCGAGAGCAATCATCACAACGATAGCGCTGAAGCGGTGTATCGCATTGTTTTTGTCAACCCCTCGTTTTGTGCGATGATTGGGACGATGGAGGGGAATCTTATGGGTAAAAATCTGCTTGACTATGTGGACGAGTCCGACAGGAACACGTGTGCCGATGTTCTTTCGCTACGCATCGCACAAACACTCACCGCACGGCATACCCACAGCGACGGCACCCCTTTTTATGTGCAGATTCAAACAACACCCCTTGCGGTCGCTCAGGGATCGGAGCGGCAGATTCTTTGCACCTACACCGACATTACCGACCTTGTGCAGACCAATGAAGCGCTCAATAGCGACAAAGAACGCTTGGAACTGGATATGCACCGCCGAACAAACGAATTGCAAGAATTTATTGACGAGATTCGGAATGAACTGACGCAGCGCAGCAAGCTGGAAACCGAGCTGTGGCGGGCAGAAAAGCGCTATCGGGCGCTAGCAGAGAATTTTCCGAATGGTGCGGTCATTATGATCAATAAGCAACGTCATTGCCTTTTGGTCGAAGGGACACAAGCACAGCGCATCCCCATACACGACAACGACGGTATCCGTACACTCGCCGAACCTCTTGCTTCCGAGGCTGAACAGTCCATACGACACGCTTTCGAGGGCAAACATCAATCCTTTGAAATTACCCTTTCCGGCGAACCCTACTTGCTTTCTGCCGTGCCGCTTGCGATGGAGCGCCAGTCTATTGATGCCGTAATGGTGGTTTGTCAAAATATCACCGACTTCAAAACGAGACAACATCTGGAAAAAGAGCAGGAAATGACGGAGCTAAAATACCGTTTTGTGACGATTGCTTCGCATGAACTCCGCACCCCGCTTGCAGGAATGATGCTGGCTTCGGGGATTATGCGCCGATATTGGGAGACCACCAGCGACGAAGAAAAATGGGAAGCCGTGCAAGATATTATTACGGGTTTAGACCGCATGGCGAGTTTGTTGGATAATATCTTGATGGTCGGTAAATCGGATTCCGGCAAATTGCCCTTCGAGCCGCATACGATTGACCTTGTGCAGTTTTGCCGCGAACTTCTGCGCGAATATGAAAAAAGTCTCGGACAGACCCACACCACACAAACGCAGTACAACGTGGAAGAATTGCCGTTTTTGGGCGACCCCAAACTATTACGTCTTATTTTTGGCAACCTCCTTTCTAACGCTTACAAATACTCGCCGGACGGCACAACAGTTCGATTTTCCTTACAAACCGACGCGGAAAATGTCGTTATCACTGTTCAAGATTCCGGCATTGGTATTGCTTCCGAAGATTTGCCCCAACTTTTTGCAACATTTCATCGCGGCAAAAATGTTGGCGAAATACAGGGAAGCGGCTTGGGGCTTGCGATTGTCGAACGCTCGGTGAATATGCACAGTGGAAAAATTGAGGTGGAAAGCACGCTCAATGTCGGGACAACATTCCGCGTAACATTCCCATTGTAAGCACGTTACTACTCATCTCCGACTCCCACTCACAAAATTTTATGCAAACACCGCATCAATCAGCTTTACAACGTCATTTCTTTCGCTATGCCTCGCATTATTCGGCGACGATTGCCCTTGCTATTCCCGTCATGTTCACCCAAATCGGGCATATGATTGTTCAGATTACCGACAATATTATGGTCGGTCGTATCGGCACGGTACCGCTTGCAGCCTCGTCGTTTGGGCATAATGTCTTTATTGCGGGATTACTTTTTTGCATTGGTTTTTCGGCAGCGATGACTCCGTTTGTCGGCGCGGCTTCCGGCAAAGGCGATATTGCCGAAACAGCATCATGGCTCAAAAACGGCTTCATTGCGAATGTGGTGATGGGAATACTCGTCACGGCGCTCATGGCAATTGTCGGCTTCTTTCTGGAAAATATGGGGCAAAACCCTGATGTGGTGAGCCTTGCCAGACCATTTTATTTTTTGATGATCGCCTCAATTCCTCCGGTTATGCTCTTTCAATCCCTCAAGCAATTTTCCGAAGGTGTAGGAAATACGAGGGTTGCAGCAATTATTACCATTCAGGAAATTATCATCAATATCGGGCTGAATTATGTATTGATAAACGGCAAATTGGGCTTCCCTGCGCTTGGCATCACGGGTTCGGGCATTGCCACTTTTGTTGCGCGGTGTTCGATGATAACCACCTTTGCCTTGATTTTTCGCTGGAGCGATTTCTACGCACCTTACCGTGCCGCCTTGCGCGAAGCACGGGTTGACCGCGCCCGCATCTTGCGCTATGTGCGCTTGGGTGTGCCACTTGGTGGACAAACTATTTTGGAAGTTGCAGCTTTTGCGATGGGGGCGATTATGATGGGTTGGCTCGGCGCAACAGAACTGGCGGCACATCAAATAGCTATGGGCGCGGCGGCACTCACATTTATGGGCGCAACGGGTATTTCTGCGGCGGCAACGATTCGTGTGAGCCAGTTTTATGGAGCCGGCGACAGAGCAAGTATGCGCTCTGCGGGTTTTGCCGCCTCACACGTCGTGCTGACGTATATGACACTTACCGCACTTGCCTTTATTCTGCTACGGCACATCATTCCGACCATTTACGTCAAAGATCCCGCCGTGATAGCAATGGCGGCAAGTCTTTTGATGATAGCGGCATTATTCCAGCTTTTTGACGGCATCCAAACGGTGATGTTGGGAACACTTCGCGCTCTTGCGGATGCGCAAGCGCCGACCATCATTGCTTTTGTTGCTTATGTTCTTGTTTCACTGCCGATTAGCTATTGCGCGGCGTTTCTCTGGGGGTGGCGCGAAATTGGTATTTGGGCGGGATATTTAGCGGGGTTGATCGTGGCTTCAACATTTTTTTATGTGCGTTTCTATCGGAGAAGCCGCATGATTCCGTTGATTCATGGCAAATAACGTATATCCTCCTCCAATGGCAGCCACCTCGGGCGCTTGCCTCAAGCGTCCGGCGGGTGTTGCGGGTGCTACCCAATATCATCAGGATTAACTCCAAGCGCACGGAGTTTGGCTGCTAATGCTTCGGCTCTCTTTCTCTCTTGTTCTGCTCTGTCTCTCTCTTGCTCTGCTCGGCGCTTTTCCAATTCCGCCAGTTTTTGTGTGGCTTTCCACTCACGGCGAATTTCTGCAATCGTTTCAAAGCGTGTGCCGTCTTGGCGAGTAACGACCAAGCCGTATCCGGGGCTGTCTGCGGAGGATTCAAGCGTGAAGGTCACGCCGAGACGCGGGCTTGACCTGCCTGTTGCTCGTAGAGATACTGCAAATGCCCATTCTGCCTGTGCCAAGCGTTAAATTTCTGCTTTTGGGGGTCGAAACTGTAATATTCCTCCACACCGTAAAAGTCGTAGAACTCCAATTTATCCATCATCTCCGACGGGGTATTGCCCGGCGAGACAATTTCTATCACCAGTTGCGGCGCAATACCGTTCTCGTTCCATTGCAAATAGGACGATCTATCGCCGGGCGGTCTGCCAAAGGCGACCATGACATCGGGGGCAAGCCGAATGCCGGAATTTCCTTGGGCGGGATACCAGAACAAATCCGCCGCACAGAAAATATCATTGCGGTCGGCAATCATAGCATCAATGCCGCTTTTGAGCATGGTGATAAGATTGTATTGGGTGGTGTTTTCTGCCATTGGTTGCCCGTCGCTTTCGGGATAGATAACCTCTTGGGTTACGGGGTCAAGAAAAATCGCTGTTTTGGTCATAGAGGTACGGAATGGTAAGTCTGTTGAACGAAGATAACGATGAACGCTGCTTCGGCAAATATACGGAAATTCATTCTTCTTTACTGGTCGTTTTCGGTTATCCATACTTACCGTTCACCCATTTTTTTTGACCATTTACCCATTTTTACCGCTTACCCATTTTTTCGACCGTTTACCCAATAATTCTTCGTCACTCCTTGCCGTCTGCGTATTTTTGCAGCATGGAAACCTACATTATCATCATCGAACAGCAGGACATCCCGTCCGGACGGCTCTACGGCGCATTCGTACCCGATGTGCCGGGCTGCACTGCCACGGGCAAAAGCCTCGACGAGACGCTGGAGCAGATTCGTACTGCTCTCTGCGGAGTTTTTCGCACCTTGCACAGTTCGGGACGCGAATTGCCCGCGCCGCACAGTCTCGAAGAGCATAAAGTCTTCTATTCCGCCAATGGCGAATCGCTTCTCGGCGAAGCAAGCATTGTGGCGATGATGGATGTCCCCGCGCCCGTACAGAGGCAATTCTTGCGGGCGGCGTAGATAGCCTTCTTGCGAGGGTCTGCCTTCTGAGGCAGGCTCTCGCTTCCGCGTAGATTTCTTGCGAGTCGCTTCCACGCTTGAGCGAGAGCCTCGCCCGAAGGCAGCGAGACCCTCGCGCCCGACCAATGACAACATTCCTTTGAACCTGATTTTTCCTCTCTCTTTATTTTTCATGGTGAACTTATGATGGTCTTCCGTACTTCTCGCTTTGGTGTTCGCTTTGTGGTCAAATCTCTTGCGCGGCTCTTTACCACTGTAACGCTGCTCCTGTGTATCTTCGGTGCTTCGGCACAAGCGCAGTGGACAAACGGGCAAGATGCAGCCTACGTTCTTGGGCAAAGCATTTTCACTACCAGCGTTGCAGGCACGACACAGCAGCAAATGAGCGGTCCAGGAGGAATTGCTATTGACGCAGCGAATAATAAACTCTATGTGGTTGATAACAATAACAACCGCGTATTACGCTTCGGGCTTCCGATTACGAGTAATAACCCCTCCGCCGAAATTGTCTTCGGACAGCCGAATTTCACGTCTTCCGGTACGGGAACAACACAAAATACCTTCAACGACCCACGTGCTGCTGCCGTTGATGCTGCAGGTAATCTGTACATAGTTGAGTTAAACAACAATCGTATTCTCCGCTTTAACGCTGCTCATGCGATTGCCGTCAACCAACCGAATGCTAATTTTGTCTATGGGCAACCAAACTTTACATCAAGCGCAGCCGCCACAACGCAGACAGGACTAAGTAGTCCTTTTGCGGTTGCTACTTCGTCTGTTACGGGTGATGTATTTGTTACTGACCGACAAAACAGACGTATTGTACGCTATCCTGCTGCATCGCTTACGAGCAACGGTCCCAATGCTAATCTCGTTCTCGGTGCGGCAAACTACACGACCGTCGGAAGTGCTGTTCCTGCTCAAAATTCTACCCCATTCCCTAATGGTGTTACAGTTATCGGAAATACACTCTATGTTTCCGATAACAATGCTCGTCGTGTTGTAGCCTTTGATAATATTGGCAGTAAGGTCAATGGTGATAATGCTGACCGCGTCTTGGGGCAGCCAAACTTTACCGCATCGGCGGCGGCACTGACCGCAACTGGAATGGACAGTCCCACACGAATGGCAACGGATGGAACGAATTTGTTTGTAGGAGATGGTAACGTTGGTGCAAACAACCGTGTTCTCATTTTTAACAATGCAAACGCCAAAGTCAATGGTGCTGCGGCTGATAACGTGCTTGGGCAACCTAACTTTACAACAAGCGGCATCAATCTTACGCAAAGGGGCATGAATAGTGCTACTGGGCTTGCTTTTGTTGGTTCGGTGCTTTTTGTCGCAGACATAAGCCAAAACCGCGTTTTGGTCTTCGCTCAGTCTGGGATGAATGTTACCGCAACTTCACCCGTCCAAAACACGATGAACTACGGTACGCCCACAGGTTCGCCCGTGAAAGTGCCGATGAATACGGCGGGCGTGAACAGTATTGACGTAACCTTCTCGCAAAACCTCGCTTCGTGGGTGTTTTCCAATGGTACAACCTCGCCGAATGCCCGCGATGCCATGAAGGTTTTCGGCACAACCTCACGTGGATACCGCTCCGGTCTTGGCTTTGCGGGTTCGGGAGCAACGCTGCAATTCACCACCACAGCCCTTGTTACAACAAGTTTCAACCCGGGCGAACAGGTCTGGGTAACCGTTACCAATGCCCAATCAACGGGCTTTGCACCCACACGCCCCTTCGTGATGGGCTTCCGCACGAGGGCGGGAACAGGTCCGGTGAATTTCACCTCGCAGCCCACAGGCTCACCCTTTGCTACCGGAAACAGCCCTCAAGGAATGGCACTTGCCGACTTCGACGGCGATGGCGACTTGGATATGGCTGTGGCAAATTATGGCGCAACAACAGCACGAATTTTAATCAACAACGGCTCAGGGACATACACTCCGCATCCTGTTGCGCCCAATCCTGCTGCCGGAGCATCACCGTATTTGCTAATTGCGGGCGATGTGGACAACGACGGCGATATTGATTTGGCGGTTGCTAATGATGGTTCGGGCGTTACGATTATGTTCAATAATGGTTCGGGGAATTTTAGCACAAGCTCTTTCATTGCGGGCGGAGACCCCACAGGGCTTGCGCTGGCGGATATTGATGCCGACGGCGACCTTGATTTGATGACCACCAATTTCACCGGAAGCACCGTTACCACACGCCTCAATAACGGAAGCGGTACGTTTGGTGCTGCTACGTCTTACGGCACAGGAGGCGGTCCGGGCGCAGTTGGCATGGGCGATATTGACAACGACGGTGATTTGGATATGGTCGTTTCGGCAAATACGGGCAACCGAATTGATGTCTTCATGAATAGCGGCTACGGTACGTTCTATGCGCCCGCAACGCCGAACTACGCCACAGGCAACGGACCGCGCTCGGTGAATTTTGCCGACCTCAATAACGACGGCTTTATGGACGTGGTAACCGTGAGTGGTGGGAGTAATAACGCCAACGTCTTTTTGAACAATACCGCAGGCGGCTTTGCTGCTGCCGTCAATTATGCCACCGGGACAACGCCCTTTCCGGTGCGTTTGGGCGATATGGACGGCGATGGCGATTTGGATATGGTTGTCGCTAATAACGGCTCTGATGATGTAACCGTGCGACTCAATAACGGTGCAGGGAATTTTACAACCATTGCAAGCGGCTCACCGTTTGCTGCCGGAGGTGGCTCTGCTCCTTGGGGTATGGAACTGGGCGATGTGGACGGCGATGGCGATTTGGATATTGCCATGACCAAGAACACAGGTAATCTGGCTGTTGTTTTGCTCAATGCACCCCCCATGACGGTCTTGGGCAATCTCCCGCCCTTCGCGCCTCGCCCGACGACCACGCCGCTTATGAACACGATGAACTACGGTACGCCCGCAGGTTCGCCCGTGAAAGTGCCGATGGATATTGCGGGTACGAATAGCATTGACGTTACCTTCTCGCAGCCCCTCGCTCCGTGGGTCTTTTTCAATGGTACAACCTCGCCGAATGCGCGGGATGCCATGAAAGTTCACGGGACAACCTCGCGCGGCTACCGCTCTGGCGTGGGCTTTGCGGGTTCGGGAGCGACGCTGCAATTCACGACTACAGCTTCCGTTACAAGAAGTTTTAATCCGGGCGAACAAGTCTGGGTAAGCGTTACTACTGCTCAAAGTTCAGCAGGCGCATCCACACGCCCCTTTGTGATGGGCTTCCGCACAAGAGCTGGCTCAGGTCCCGCAACGTTTGTCTTCGGACCGACCTTGACAAATCCAACGAAAATCCCTACTGATGTTGTCACCGGAGATTTTAATGGCGATGGTTATCTGGATATTGTCGTACTGAATAATGTCAGCACTGCTGATATGAGTGTATTCCTCAGCACCGGTCCGGGAACATTTGCTGCGGCGGTACCTTATACCGTAACAGGAGGCACAAGTGCTATCACCGCAGGTGATTTCGACAATGACGGCGATCTCGACGTTTGCGCCGCCAATAGTGGTGGCTATATGCGCCTTTTGCTCAATAACGGCAGTGGAGTTTTTGGAGCAGCGATAAATGTTGGGTCGGGAGTAGGAACCCTTGTCGCTATTACGTGTTCCGATGTGGACGGCGACGGCTATCTTGACCTTGTTGCGGTGAATTCCGGCGGTACAGTCGGCATCGCGCTCAATAGCGGAGGTGGAGCTACCATATTTCCGACTGTTACGTTCTATGCAACAGGAGCCACACCACAAGGCATTACCTGTGGCGATTTCGACGGCGACGGCGATATTGACCTTGCCACTGCCAATAGTGGCGGGAACAACGTCAGTGTCTTGATGAACAACGGTTTGGGCGTGTTTGCGGCGGCAGTGAATTACGCTCTCGGAGCAGGAGCAAGCCCATTTGCTGTTACCAGTGCTGATTTCGACGGCGACGGGCGGCTTGACCTTGCTGTGGCAAGAAATGGTGCCGCCAACGTGAGCATCCTCATCAACAGTGCCGCAACGCCCGGAACATTCCCAAGTATCGTGAATTATCCAGTGGGAACAAACCCGCAATCTATCACGAGCGGTGATTTCGACGGGAATGGCACGATTGACCTTGCCGTAGGGAATTTCACCAGCAACACCGCAAGCATCCTTCTGAATCCTGCCGGAAGTGGCGTATTCTCGGCAGCCGTCAACTATCCCGTAGGTACAAACCCCGTTGCTATCACGTGTGGCGATCTCGACGGCGACGGAGATATGGATGTCGTTACAGCAAATGCTGGAACAAGCAATAATGCGACGGTGCTGTGGAACGCTACGCCCATGACCGTCTTGGGCAATATCCCACCCTACACTCCTCGCCCGACGACTACGCCGCTTATGAACACCATGAACTACGGTACTCCCGCAGGTTCGCCCATGAAAGTGCCGATGAATACTGTTCCGACGGGTATCAGCGTTACTTTCTCGCAAAATGCAACAGCCGCCACCTTCACCGATGTCGGTGCAAATAATGCCCGCAATGTGATGAAAGTCTTTGGCACAACTTCGCGCGGCTACCGCTCCGGCACAGGCTTTTCAGGAGCTGGCGCAACGATGACCTTCACCACCACAGCCTCCGCCCCACCATTCAGTTTCAATCCGGGCGAACAAGTCTGGGTGAGCGTTACCAATGCACAAAGTACGGGCGGCGCATTCACGCGCCCCTTTGTGATGGGCTTCCGCACAAGGGCAGGTTCGGGACCTGGGACATTTTACCAAACCGTCGGCTATGGAACAGGGACAAATCCGAATATGGTCGTTGCGGGAGATTTTGATGCCAATGGAACCGTTGACATGGTTGTCGGCAATGCCGGTTCAGGCACAGTAAGCCTCTATCTGAACTCAGGCACGGGAACATTTACGGCGGCGGGCAGTTTTCCCGCACCACAACCTCATAACATCACCGTCGCCGACTTTAACGCTGACGGCTTTCTCGACCTTGCCGTGGCGAGTCAAGCAGGTGCTAATGTGAGCGTCCTTCTCAACACGGGGGGCGGATTTGCTCCGTTCGTCGGTTATTCCGTCGGTAGCACCTCACAAGGTATTACATCAGGGGATTTCGACGGTGATGGCGATATAGACATTGCCGCAGTCAGACCAGCAGGTCAAGTTACGGTGTTGTTTAATACTGGCGTGGGCACCTTTGGTGGGGCTGCGAATTATGGAGTGGGCGGCGGTATGCCTAATGCTATCACGACGGGCGACTTGGACGGCGACGGCGACCTCGACCTTGTCGTATCGAACAGAACTCTCAATGTTGTGCATATCCTTCTGAACACGGGCTTAGGTACGTTTGCACCTGCGGTAAATTACAATGCAGGAACGGACTGCGGCGGTCTGGCATTGGGCGATTTCGACGGTGACGGAGATCTCGACATTGCCGTTGGCAACCGAACGTCTGTCAATATCAGCGTACTCATCAATAATGGTTTGGGTGTTTTTCCACTGCCGCCCG
>JAAFHM010000235.1 GCA_013298375.1 Ignavibacteria bacterium
TTCTACCAACCGAATGACGGCTTCTTCGCCTTCATGGTAGATACGCGATATGTCGCTGCGGCTTAGACGGGGCATGATTCTCGCTATGAAATTTTCGTTCCATTTTTTTTAGACCTGACCAGTTACAAATTAGGTATTTTTTCGTTTTTGGGCATTTTTCGTCTCTCGGCAAACTACGCAGGGCAAGGCAGCCAGACAATACCGAAAATGAAGTATTTTTTGGTCGTTGGATGTTTTTATGCTTCTATCAGCGTCGGATTTTCGGTCATCAGCGAAATGCTATATCCATAATCCATCATCACATCCGCCGAGAGTTCCGCAGCAAAGGTTTGGAGTTCAATTTCGGTATCTTCATCCATCATCACCTCGACGATAACCCAGATGTGTTCTTTATCGTCGGGGTTCAGTTCGTAGCCTGTGATGCGGGTTTGCGGATATTTGGCGTGGACGGTTTGGAACAGTTCTTCGATAAGTTCACGCTGTTTGTGGTTCAGGCGCAGTGCGCTGAGTGGAAGAGTATTCATGCTTCAATGACCTTGAAAATAGTTTGGAGAAATTGTGTCGCTTGTTTGAGTTGGGTAATGGCTTTTTTTCTGCCAATACCTGTGCGGTAGTCCGCTTCGCCACGTATATTGAGCATTTGTACTAAACCGGATTTCATATCCGCAGGAAAAACCTTGCGCTGATGGATAAGAAAGCTATTGAACGAGGCTTGAACGGGTTTGTGGTCAATATCGGGTTTATAGCCAAAGTGAAAGAGTGCCGCCAATGCCGCATGAAAGGCTGCGTAATATGCACGATTAGCACTGGCATTGAACCGCTCACGCTCCAAGAGCATTTCTGCGGCATCCAGATTTTCTTTAGCGCGTTCCAGAAAACTTTCTTTCATTGGCGAGCGTGTTTTTTGTGAGGGAAAGAGTTGGTTGTTCTGTGCTTGCAAGATACAGAAAGGAAGCACGGTTGTCAATACGCAATATTGCGTATTTTTTTGGTTTTTTGTGTTTTTTTAGGCGGTTGCTAGCTTCGGATTTTCTGGCATGATAGAGAGCATCACATCAAACTCCACCAGCATATCCGCCGCTATTCCCGCCGCGTACCGTGAAAGCTCAATTTCGCGCTCTTCGCTCATCGGCGCGAGGACGTTTATCCAGATATGTTCTTTGTCTTCGGGATTGCGTTGCAAATTCAGCAATTCAATTTCCGGAAAATGCTGCTGTACCTGCTCGAAGAGCTTGCGAATGCAGGTTTGCTGCTTTGGTGGCAGTGCTTCTGTCAGAAAGAAATTCATGGATGTATCTCCGGTAAAAGTGTGAGGATAAATTCCTGCGCCCGCGATAACTGCTCTTTTGCGCGGCTTTTGCTTACGCCTTTGTTTTTGTAATCGGCATTGTTGCGAACATCCTGCAATTCTCCCAAAAATTCTTTCCACCGCGAAGGAAGCAACTTACGCCGTGCAATCGCTTCACCATTGAAGGCATTCTGCACTTTACGGTGGTCTGGTTCAACGGGAATGCCATTCCGCAGTAGAAACACCATTGCTGCATGAAACGCCGCGTAGTACGCACGGTTCGCGCTGGCATTACAAAAGCCGTGTTCCAGTAATACCGCAGCCGAGTTGAGGTTTTCCTCAGCGCGTTGTTTGAATATTTCTATTTCGATGGTCATAAAGGTATTCCATTTTTTACGCAGTTTGCGTGAAGTAAAGCTACAAAAACGAAACCACGAAGGCAATACCTAAAATTAGGTATTTTTTCGTTTTTGGTCAGTTTTCGTCTCTCGGCAAACTACGCAGGGCAAGGCAGCCAGACAATACCGAAAATGAAGTATTTTTTGGTTTCTAGGCTTTCAATGCAGAGAATTCTGTATTTTTTTTGTAGATTCACTCCATGACTATTCTCGACCATACCGTTCTTGAACGCTTCGGCGTTCTGCTCCAACATCGTGTCCCTCTTGTTGGACTGGCAGCATTCGGCTCACGGGTACGCTCTGATAGTGCTGTTTCAGACAATGATTCCGACCTTGACGTTTTGGTTATTAGTGAGACGCTTACGCCAGAGGTGCGCCGCATTGTGAGTGATTGTGCCTTTGAAGCTGGTTTTGATGATGGTATTCTTATTTCGCCCGTTGTGTATTCCCGCGAGGAATGGGAGCATAGTCCCGAAGGCTTATCACCACTTGCTCGGAGTATTCGCCACGAAGGAGTATTCCTGACGCTATGACACAAGAAGAACGGGCAATACTGCGCTCGTACCGCCTTGAACAGGCAAATGCCGCGCTCCGTGATGCAGAGCTTCTCGTTTATCATCAGGGTTCTGCCATTGGTGTTATCAATCGTGCTTATTACGCCATGTTTTACGCAACTCTCGCCCTCCTCCAAGACCGTCCCTCGCTTCCATCTAAACATTCTGGCGTGATTACCCTGTTTGATGTGGATATTGTGAAAGCGGGTATTCTACCCAAACACCTCTCGAAAAGTTTGCACCGAGCCTTTGATTTTCGTCAGGAATCCGATTACAAAGCCACCGCAACCGTTGATATGGCAATAGCTCAAGAGATTCTGACCGATGCACAGGAATTTGTACAAGCCATTAAAACGACGTTGTTTTCATCGAAATAATTTCACGAACATCAGCACTTCGCATGAATCCTTACCCACATATCACCACCACCCAAGACACCTGTGGCGGACGACCACGCATAGACGGCACACGCATTGAAGTTTCGACTATTGCCGCATACCTCAAGCAAGGCGTTACGATTGAGGAGATTGCTGGTTACTATCCTAGCTTGCGTCCCGCACAAATCCTTGCCGCCGCCGCATATTTCCACGATAATCGTGAAGCGATAGAATCTATTCTTGCAGAACACCAGCGAATGTATGAGGCAGGAAAAAAAATACAAGAGGAACGGATGATAGCCGGAGTAATGGCATGAATACTCGCGTCTTGTGTGATGAGCATATGGAACGCACAACCAATGCGCTTCACACGCTTCTTCTGCTGCCAAATGCCTGGATGCACTGGAACACCGCTACGGCAGGCAGTTTCGGGTTGGGTTTGAAGCAATTTGTTCTTGCCGAGGTTTCACCGCAAACCCGCACTCCGGCTGCCACGAACAATGCACACGATTATCCGCAGGTTTGCCGCAGGTGGGGCAGTATTCCACGCGAAATTCGTCATCCGCATCTACTGGCACGGATATTCGCTCATCAAAGACGTAACAGCGCCCCTGGAAGCCCTTTCCGCGTACAACAGGGTCTTTTGCATAGCTCACAATACCGCCGTTTAGCTGTGCCACATTCTGAAAGCCCTCTTGAAGCAGAAATCCGCTCAGTTTCTCGCATCGAATACCACCCGTGCAGTAGGTGAGGATTTTTTTGTCTTTGTGCTGTGCTAAATTTTCCCGTATCCATTCGGGAAACTCCCGTGACGAAGCCACTTCGGGGCGAATTGCGCCCTCGAAATGCCCTAAGTCGTATTCGTAGCCGTTGCGCCCGTCCAAAATAATCACATCGTCGTTCTGCATAGCGCTTCGGAACTGCTCTGGTGTAAGGTGCTGCCCGGTGATTTCATTGGGGTCAATCTCGCTGTCAAATCGCCAGGTAACAATCTCGCTTTTTGCGCGGACGTGCATTTTTTTGAAAGCCTGTTCGGATGCCTCGTCAATTTTGAACCATAGGTCTTCAAAGCGAGAGTCGGTGCGCATTTCGCGGATATAGGCATCGGTTTGCTCAGGCGTTCCGCAGACCGTTCCATTGATGCCTTCTTCCGCAACGATGATGCGTCCAAGCAAACCCAGACGCTCACAAAATTCAAGGTGTTCTGCTGCAAAGCTTTCGTAATCAGGTATGGGAATGTATTTGTAGTAGAGTAAAATTCGGTAGGGAAAAATCGTCTGCATACTGCTTCAAATCTCGTTTGAAAAGGGGAAATTGTTTCTTTGGTGAACCACAAAAATACGAAACCTTGACCACATTACGCGAGGCGAATTTTTCCGAAAGTTCTTGATAATGGCGCGTGGCTTGCGTAAGTTACGTGAGTGAAAATATTCTTGCAAAAAGACTTGTGTACAATGACAAGTTTTTGTAATCTTGAATCTTGTAATTCTACTTTTTTTTATGTAATAAATTACCGCGAAAGTGAGATGCTTCTATGGTACGGCAACGGTATGAGTTCGATACAACGCAAAATGCGATTATTGCAGGTTTAGCAACCCGCTTGACCATTATTGGTTTTGTTTGTTTTCTTGTTGGCTTGGGAGTTCTGTTCATTATATTTTTCCGCACAGGCAATCTCTTTGCAATGGTTGTTGCTGGATTGGCAATAGCGTTTGGAGCGCTTGCGATTTATGCTGCTCAGGCTTTTCGGAAGATTACCACGACGCAAACGCGGGACATTGAGCATTTGGTCGAGGCATTGCAGACACTGAATCGGGTGTATAATGTTCAGATTGCGGCTATTCTTGCGGGAGCCGGGGCATTGGGGTATTTCTTGTGGAACCTCCCGAAATAATTTTCGCCAAATGAAATAGATGATAGTTTATTCGTTGTATTGCGAAAAAAACGTTTTCTTTTTACGCTATTTTTATCGTATTATGTTGCGTTCATTTCAGGATTTAGTTCGTGTCTTGACGATTCATCCGGCGAAATACGACGCAATTTATTACCCGCGCAAAACCGTTGCTGGAGACTACGATAAGTTGTTTGATATTATCCGCAAAGGCAACCACCACGCTGAAGAAGAGGTTGTTGACGATCTCTATGGTTCGCACGACCAAAAATCGACAACGCGCTATTTTACCCTCAAATCTCGCCTCAAAGACCGCATCGAAAACGGTTTTTTTTTCCTTTCGACCGAACGCTTCTCCCATCGTTCCGCACGGCGGTATGCTGCCTGGAAAGAGCAGCTTATCACGTGGGCGCTCTGGCAAGCAGGGGCGCGAGAAACAGCCGTCCAGCGTTTGGAAAAATTAGCAGAAGAGGCAGAAACACTGGGTTTTATGGATGTTTGTATTTTTGCCTATCGCCATATTCGTCTCTTCTATGCGCAGCAAGGTTCAATGGTGCTGCTGAAAAAGTTTGATGCTCTTTTGAACACCGCTTTGGAGCGTGCTAGTGCAGAGATGAAAGCAGAAACACTGATAGCGGAAATTGAAGTTTTTAAAGCCCGTGAAACGCTGCTCGGTGCGGAACACGAGGAACGATGCCGCCTTGCGGTGACTGCTATTGAACAGCTTGTGATTGCTTTACCCAATGCCACCCCGACCTACGTCCTGAGCGCCCTCGCCGGAAAAGCCGCACAATATCTTGCCGAAGCAAGCCAAGACTACGAAAAAACGCTGACAATAGTAGAGAAAACAGAGCGCCAGCTATCGGCATACCCGAACGGTATAGAGCAGGAAGAACGGGCGCAGTTTTCCGGCGAAACATTGCACTATGCCCTGGCAGCAAAAGATTTTATCGCCTCAAAGCAAGCCGTAGAGCGGTTCTCCGATGTGACATTGCCTGAAATGCCGGAGGCACTGACGGCGCAAGAGTATTATTTTTTGACAGCAATGCACAGCAAACGCTATGACGCATTGGCGGATATTCTTGAGGGGGTCTTTCAAACACAAGCATTGGTGCGCTTTGCCGATAAAAATATGTCAACGTGGCAAACCTACGAATTATACGCTCGACTTGTGCTGGATAGTGAAATGCCGCAGCGTCCCACCCTCTTCAAACCTCGTTTTTCGGTCAATAAAATTCTTGCCGAAATGCCCGAATATCAGGAAAATGCTGCGGCAAAAAATTGTGCGTGGTTGATTGGGCAGATACTCTTCTTGCTCAAAGATGGAGATTTTGAAGGAATTGCAAAATACAATGCAGAACTCATACGCTACCACGATAAATACTTACGAAAAGAAACGTTGGGCTATCGCTTGCAATGCTTTTTGCGCATGGTCAATCATGCCGTTTTTTGTAATTTTGAACTGACCGAAACGCTTCGCAAAACGCAGAAATACTACGTGTGGCTATCATCGGCAAGAACATTCGATATTGTCAAGGGCGGAACGATGGAAGTGCTACCGTTTGAGCATTTATGGGCATTTATGCTGTTTCGGATGAAAAATAAATCCGAGCGCAAAACCACACCTTTTCGTCAAATTCTTGCCACAGCCTCCGAAGCGCGTGAATACTATGTTTGATGTGGAGTTTGATATGTATTTTCAACGATCATGAAACCCAAAAAACAAAAACGCTTGCTTCAGTGGACAGCCGGGGAAGTCATTGATTACTTTGGGCTGGAATACAGTGTTGACACTAGTGCTGATGCCTATTGGTCAGCGCCCAACGCTATTCTTTCTGAAAAGCACAAAGAACGTCTTGCCGAACTCCGCTTGGCGCTTATTGCGGATGTTTCCTTTTGGAATGAAGAAGAGTTAAAAATTTATTTTATTGGTCAGGTGATTGATCTCGCACGGTATCAAGAAAGCGGAGCGCGGGGATTTTTTGAGCGCGAAATTGAAACGGAGGTGAATAATCTGGATATCCGCATGAATGCTGACTTTCTCATTGCACGTGGTATTGATGTTCCAAAAGCTCCGTACTTCTGCTTGCAGGAATATAAAAAAGAGAAAAGGTCTGCTAATGATCCGGAAGCACAAATGCTTTTGGCGATGATCGCTGCTCAAGACCTCAACGCAAGTGACCATCCTATTTATGGGGTATTTGTTGTCGGTTCGCGGTGGCGTTTTACCGAATTGCATGGCAAGCGCTATCATCTCAGTTTACCATTTGAAGCCACTTCCGAAGAGGGGTTACACGAGATTTTTCGTATTCTGCTCGTTATCAAAGAATTTGTTGCCAAGCGTGTTCAAGAGGATAAACTGCGAGATACTGTGCGGCGGAAGCCTTTACATTGACAAACACCGCGTGGCGATTCAATCCTAACTTTTTGAGATTTTGACGTGTAATTTTCCTTCATTATTTATCCCTGTCGCTTTATGCCTCGCCGCTATCTGCTTGCTTCAACAACATGGAAAACGGTGCAAGAAACGCCGTACACCGTTGCACTTCTGCCGTGGGGCGCGACGGAGGCACACAACTACCATCTGCCCTACGCAACGGACTGTATTCAAGCGGATTTTGTTGCCGCAGAAGCCGCAAAAGCCGCAGTAGCCCAAGGCGCAAAGGTAGTAGTGCTGCCCTGTATCCCCTTTGGTGTGCAGACGGGACAACTCGACATCAAGCTGTGCATCAACATGAATCCCAGCACCCAAGCGGCTTTGCTGGCAGATATTGCGGATTCATTGGAAAGGCAGGGCATTCATAAATTACTCATTTTGAACGGGCATGGCGGGAATGATTTTCGG
>JAAFHM010000023.1 GCA_013298375.1 Ignavibacteria bacterium
TATCAAAAAAGCTCATTGTGCTGTCGATTATGCTTTTCAGCGGATAGGCGGAAAGTATAAGGGTCGAATTTTATGGGTGCTAAGAGATAGTTGCCTTAGGTATGGAGAATTAAAAAGAGCCATTGTTGGTATTACGCCGAAAATGCTAACCCAAACGCTTAAAGAATTGGAAGAAGATGGCTTGATTTCAAGAAAAGTATATTTGGAAGTGCCACCAAAGGTTGAATACTCACTTACCGAAACAGCAAAAGAATTAATTCCATTTATCAGCCAAATGAGAAGTTGGGGAGAAAAGCAAATGTCAGAAAATTAAAGATTTGAGTTCTTTGGGTGTTTTGATGTGCTTGCCACTAACTCGTAAATTGACGAAAGCTTTGTCGTGATTTCTTTATTGTCAATCTTTTTTGCATATATCTCGCAAAAACCCTATACGCAAGATATTGCCTTGTGTACAGCGCTTTTTTTTTGCAAAGGTGCATGAGCCAAAAACCTAGAATTCAAATCCCCTACCGCACCATAGACCGCGCAGAAGAATTCTGCGCAAAAGCAAGCACTTCCCTTGCCGTAAACCACGAAACATCACTTGGAACCGTTTGTTTCAACACCAACGTAGCAACCGCAAACCCAAGCGCGTTTTTGCTTGTTTGCCCCGTCGTCAGCGCGTAGAGCAGCCCGCCTGTGAATACGCCACCGGGCGGGTTTCAATTTTTTTTTACTGTATTAAAAAACATCTATGTTTCAAGGACTTCGCACCGTTATTTATGCCGCACCAGACCTTGCGGCAGCAAAGGCGTGGTACACCCGCGCTTTTGGCACATCACCCTATTTTGACGAGCCATTTTATGTGGGCTTTAGTATTGGCGGCTATGAATTGGGCTTAGATCCCGATATTCCACTAACCAATGGCTCAACGGTCACCTATTGGGGAGTGGAAGATATTGACGAGGCTTTTGCGCACTTGATAAAATCCGGTGCCAAAGAGCAATCAGCACCAACGAATGTGGGCGGTGAAGTTTGGGTGGCGGCAGTAGAAGACCCTTTTGGTAATACGCTTGGCATTATTGAGAATCCCGATTTTCGCGCTCAGGAATGAAGCGATGACAAGAAGTGAAAATCATATTCTTCCTCAGGTATAAAGAAAAAATTGGCAGTGTTAATAAAAAATGGTATTTTAGCGTTCTGCACTCAAAAAACTATCGTATCACTTAACTCGTTGAAAAACCGTCATGGCTAAAACACAGACCTTTGGCGATAAGTCCAAAAAACAAAAAGACACAACGATTCACGTAAAAGTTGTGAAAGGTTACCGCTCCGAAAAAGGAACAACCAAGTACGTTACGCGCTTTGTGAAAGTTGCGGACGTTGGTCAAGTAGATAAAATTGATATTTCCAAGTAATTTCAAACCGACTATACGACCATGAAAAAAGGTATCCACCCTAATTATCGCATCGTTGACGTTGTCATGACCGACGGTTCGACCTTCCAAACCCGCTCTTGCTTCAAGAATGACCGCATGGTGCTGGAGATTGACTCCAAATCGCATCCGTTCTTCACGGGCAAACAAGTTCTTATCGACACTGCCGGGCGTGTTGACCGCTTCAAAAAGCGCTTTGAGAAAACACAAAAACTCAAAGAAACGAAATAAGAACAACCCTATTAACGAATATTTTTTATACACTTATACCATACCCCATGCGCAGCAATCAGCAGCAAAACAATAACTCGAGCGCGGTATATGTCGGAGCGCGTACCAAGCGCCAAGAACCGCAACAAAAACGCAAGCGCCGCAACCCGCTTAAAGACTCACGCTATGTTGATTATCTTGACGTGAAGTTCCTTGACCGTTTTATCAATGACCAAGGGAAAATTCTTCCTCGTCGTATTACTGGTGCAAATGCTCACCAACAACGCCTTTTGGCAACAGCTATCAAGCACGCTCGCCACTTAGCGCTTATTACGTTTGTTGAGCAAGACGTAGCATAAATTGTGCGAACTTTATTCTTTAACGCCGTGTTTAGATTCTCTAAGCACGGCGTTACTGCTTTCCGCACACACCCTTTCGTAAAAACTCTTTTTGCGCAACGGCTTACAAAAAACGATGACTTCGATGGATATTTTGATTGATGAACATATTCCGTTTTTGGAAGAATCCCTCCAAAAGAGTAAGGAACAAGGCTTTCGTGTAAAAAGATTTCAAGGGCGCACACTCACGCGGGATGCACTTGACAACTGCATAGCCCTTTGCGTCCGCTCGACAACACGCGTCAATGCCGCATTGCTTCAGGGTTCGCCAGTACGTTTTGTTGGCTCTGCAACAAGTGGCTCGGAGCATATTGACGCAGACTTTTTGCGTGAAGCGGGTATCCTCTTCCGCGATGCGCGGGGCTGCAACGCTAATTCTGTTGCGGAGTATGTTGTTTTTTCTCTGTTGTTATGGGCGGAGAAGAGCGGCTGGATGACGGAAAAACAGCCTTTGCGCGGTAAAACGCTTGGGCTTATTGGATATGGACATATTGGCAAGCGTGTTGCGGCTTTGGCATTGAATCTCGGTATGCGTGTACTGGTAAGCGACCCACCATTGCTCGAATCCGGCGGACTTTTGGGGCGCTGGGTTCAAAACACCAGCCTCGACAACCTTCTCGGCGAAGCCAATGTCGTCACCAATCACGTACCCTATACAACACAAACCAAATACGCGACAGCGGGAATGTTTGATAAAAAGGCTTTGGCACAACTCCGCGAGAAAACCTTGTTTATTCACGCTTCCCGAGGCGGCATCGTTGCAGAAAGCGCATTGCTGAAACTGTTGGAAGAGCGCGACATTACTGCGGTAGTGGATGTATGGCAAGATGAACCCCGCATTAATTCTACACTTGCCAAGCATTGTTTACTGGCAACACCGCACATTGCTGGGTATTCGTTGGAGGGAAAAATTCACGGCTCGATGATCATGGCGCGAGAATTAGAGCGCTTTGCAAGCAATATTCTTGGGAAATCCCTAATGATTGATTGGAGTGTTTTTGAGCAGGCGCTTGCACCAGAGAATCACATAGCCATTGACTTTGCAAACCATCATCTTCTTTTGGAACAACTCCGTATTTCGCGCAACCTTGAGTCCGATACGGCGCTCTTACGTGCCTCGTTGAATGAACACGACCCCGCAGAGGCTTTTGACCGATTGAGAAAAACATATCCGCAAAGGCGTGAAATAATACATTGAAGCTAAAAAAGCGAAAAGCCAGTTAATCCGTGCCATTCAAGCCGTCTATTTAAAAAAGTAAAGCAGAACTGGAGACCTAGTTCTGCTTCGGTTATCACGCTATTCAGCACATTTCCCCATCAAGACGTGTATAAATGTGCGCTTTCATGTATAGTTTAAAATTTTCCCCTTAAAGTTCCACATTTTCATAGATTATCAGTTAAATTTCAACCACGTTCATCATTATTCGACGGTCAGTAGAGACTCAGATTTCGCACAGAAAAAAACCAACCATGAGTTTGTTTTCATGTCTGCTACAAACTTACAAAAAACGATAGGGGGTGCGCTAGTGTCGCTTGTCACGTTTTTCCCGTTACAATATGCGTTGCAACATCTAATTTTCACTCGGAAAAATCCAAGAAGTCTTTGTTTTGCAAAAACTTCCAAAGAAAAATCAAGCGCGATTTTCAAGTAAAAAAAAATGATTTTTTTTTACTTTTTTGAAGATTTTTCTGCTTTTTCCCAAAAAAACTGCTTGAGGGTAGGAATCTATGGCACAATAATTCGCACATTGTCAATCGTCCAACGCGGACGAACTTGTAAATCGGTCGGAAAAACAATAAAACGCTCGGCTGGCGAGTAGGGAAATACCGAACCATAATCATAACGACCATTTCCGTTCGCATCAACAAATGCTGTTAGACGATATGACCCTGGTGGCACAGTATTCAGTTCCCACGCGCCAGGCTTTGCGAGACGCAATTCAAATCGTTGCTGCGCAAAGGGCGAAGGTGGTTGTGTGGGTGTTGAAGCGGGAGATTGGCTGGGCGGCGCTGAAGTTGCTGATTGAGGCGAAGGTGTGCTATTCGCAGAAGCGCTTTGCGTCAAGAGGGGAGCCGTTTCCAACACAATGACGAACTGCCCGCCTGTGGAGCGTGTTGCCAGCGTGGAGCGTACCAGCGCAGAGCGTGTCAGATTGACGGCGCTCGGCATTGTGGCAGATGTCGTGCTGACGGTTGCTTGGGTGACAGTATTTTTTTTGAATACGCCGACACTAGCTATTGTGGAAGGAACAACAACGGAATCTGCTATTGTACCCGAAATACCGCCATAATCCCGTGCATCCTCTGTTTGGAAGCGCAGTAAAACAACGGAATCACGCAACGCTCTTCCGTCCCACGCTTGTAAGCCTTGAGTACGAAAACCAAGTGTGTACCAAGCATTTGGCGCAAGCGGTGTGCGTGGCTCCAGCGTGAGCCTGTTATGAGGAACAAGCGAAGCAGCAAAATCCACCGCCTTCCCTGAGGCAGACTCCCAGACAATACTACCGGCGCTTGCCGTCGTCACACTCAGCGCTAGTGCTTCCGAGAAGGTAAAGGCAATACGCGGCTTTTGCGGTACGTTGCGGGCGCTATCGGCAAGTACGGGTGCAATAAATGGCGAAAGCGCTCCTGCCGTCAAGATTTGTGTGCGCAAGAGCGTTGGAAGGGTGCTGTCGGCAATCGTTGCTTCATTGGATATTTTCCAGAAAGCCGTGTTTGTGCTGTCGGCAATAGTATTTCCGGCTGAATCCCGCACCGATACCGCTTTTAAGCGCCATGTTGATGATTGCTGCTGTGCGCTTAAAGGTTTATCGGTGTAACAGCGAATCACCGCGGGGTTGTTTCCGTCGGGATGCAAGGCGATAATGCGCGGCAACTCGCTTCCGGCAAAGGTTTCCAAAGAATCTCGGAGTGTGAAATTATCCGATCGCAGCGATGCCGGATGAATTTTTTCGCTGAACCGCACCGACAGGCGTTGTGCCGAAATCTGGCGCACCTCATAGATACGGGGTGGGGCAATATCTTCCACGGGAGCCATTTTTACCAACATTTCTGCTGTGCCGCCCTCTGCCAGCCAAATATCACTAACAGCAGTGCTGAAGGCATCTACGCCCTTATCCAAAAGGTCATTGCGATATTCATCACGCAACACAAAGAGACGGTATGCTCCGGCAGCTAAGGCGGGAAACTCAAGAGTTTTATTGGAACCAATTTGCGTTTTGTATTTGGGTTTCGTCGTACCGGGATTGAGCGTGTCGGGTCTTGTCGTCAAAGGGTAGAGAAATGCCGTAAGTCCATCGGGTTTGTCCGTATCGACGCGGGCGCGAATTGTCCCGCTATCAAGTTTGCTACCAGTCGAAAAAATGAGCGTGTAAGCGGCTTCCGGCTTATTGCCGTCCCAATCACTGTACTGCGTCCCAAGCGTCAACGCCACCGTCGTATTGGAATCAAGCGGCTCCTTGAAATTCACATACACGGTTTTTCCTGACCAGAAGTATTCGGTCTTGATGGGCGGCGTGAGAAAAAGGCTCTGATGCACCTGGCTTCGCTGCTGGATGAACTTATTGAACTCAAGGGCGATATATTGGGGATGAGCATTTAACGCCCGTTGCAAAGGCTCTGTGGCGATAATTGCCGGAGGAGTTTTGTCGGGCTTGCCTCCGCTTGGAGCGACGGCGTTGGCACAGGCATTGAGAAACAGGCTGGAAATAAGAAAAATGGCAAGAATAACGCCACCGTTACTAAAGGCACGACCACCATCATCTGCGCAATAAAAGCCAGATTGTACGCCCTTGCGCAGATACAATGCCGTCAAATCTTGTTGATTCACAATATTCACCGACCTATTTTTCAACAGTTATCAAGACAGATTCCCGCTCACCAGACGGCGTTGTCAGCACAATGCCATAGACACCACTTGGAATGGACTTGAGAGAGAGGGTAAGCGTGGAAGCCTCGTTGTTACTGGTCTGTGCGTTATTCTGCTTCCAATCCTGCGCAAGAAGGCGGTTTCCAAGCATAGTGACGATTTGCACCGAATATATGCCGTTTTGCCCTAAAAGCGCCTGCACACTCAGTTCTTCGCGCACGGGAGTCGGATAAACAGCAATAAGCCTTGTATTTCTGCGCGTAATAGCGTTATTCGGCAAGCGCGGCGTATTGTTTGCGCCTTGCAAAACAACATTCATTACAAGCAAGCCGTTTCCAAAATTTCCCGCCTCGACTTGATACACGCTGTCGCGTCGTCCCCAGCGCGTTTGCGTCTGCACCCATTCCACAGCACTGCGCATGGTATCAGTCAATATCGGCGTTCCGCCAATCGTTGCAATCACGGTAGGAGTATTTGTCAAACGCACATTCGGTACGGTCATCACAAAAAAGCGGTCAAGGCTGTCAGCGCGGTTGGAATCAAGCGTTGGAGTGCCAAACGGCGACGAAAGCGCCTGAGAGCGCGGATAAAACATCCCACGCCGCACCCGCAGTGCCGCACGGAAATTATCGGAACGGTCAATGGCGGTGCCTAGCACTTGCCCCCACACACGAATACTCGTGTCGCGGAGCATATTCACACTCCGCAAGGTATCAAGCCATATCCGGGCTTGCATGGCAATTGGTCCCGTTGGTGTGCCAATAAGGGCAAGGCTGTCGGGCTTGAGCAAACAGGGTGCAGCAATATTCGTGTAACTCAAACGCAGTATGTCTTGCACTGGCACATCGGGCATTTGGGCATCGCTTGGCAAAAATTCAATAACGATGGAATCACGTGCGCCGGGAGCCAGTTGCAATAAGCGTTGAGCAGGCTGCACAATGCGATATGGCGCACGAAGAGCAGCAATATTCACGGTCACGGGTGTATTTCCGATATTCGTTACTTGAACTCTGCGCGTGACGGCATTAAAGAAGCGTACTGATCCAAATCGCAGCACAGTGTCTTGCGGCAGGATGCTCACACGGGCAAAATTGCTCTGCACCTCAAGAAAAATCGGGATCCGCCGCGTCCGCGCTTCAGGACGTGCGTCATTGGTCGTAATGATAACCGTATCGCGGTAAGGCGTGGTCGCTTGGGTACTTGGCGAAGCGGTGAAGCGCACTTGGACTTGCTGCTCATTGTTCGGCATCATCGTAAACATCGTTGGTGACAAGACAAAGAAGGATGCGGTGCTTGCCATGCGGACACCCACGGTTAAAAGGCTGTTTCCGGCACTCGCAACCTTGAATTGCGCTCGTGCCGTAGCGGTGTCGGGGAAGCATATCGGGGCAATCGTCCCAAAACGAATAAGGCTGTCCGTGTTGGGAATATCCAGTTGCGGACGTGTTCCTACGCCCGTGAGCGTAAATTGATAGGAAGCGGTATCGCTGGAACAAATGCCCACGCCTTGGACACGGACAATCGCCGTCTGCGGCGCAGCAGCGCCTTGTGCGGTTGGCTGAAAGCGAATCCGTACTTGAATGCTATCGGACGTAAGAGAGCGCTCGGCAAAAATAAATGGTGCTGAAGCAATCGGCGAGCGGGCGCTTACAGTATAGCGCACCGCATCACGGCTGGCGTTACGAATGGTGATGACGGTGTCACGACTGCTGCCAATGGCAACATCACCGAAATCAATAGAATTACTATTGACATCGGGTTGGAGATTAAAAAGAATCGTTTTTAAGGGCGCTTGGAGAGCAATATTGATGGGATTAGGGCGTGAACCTTCGCCAACGTCGGGAATGGTGTCATTGTGAAAAATCTGCAAGGTCGTGCGCAATAGTAGGCTATCGGCTGGAATAGCCGCCGTAGCAATGAAACGCAGCCTTACCATGACAGAATCGCCCTTCTTCGGAATAAATCTCGGGCGATCAACCGTATCCATGCGAAAATACGGACTCAGAACGCGCACACTATCAATACGCAATGTCCCACCACGCCTATTGTAAATCTTAACTATTCCTTCGATGGTTCGTCTTTCCAAGCCACAACGCTCTAACGTTGGAAAAACAAAAGGCTGCCCCGCCGCAACACTCGTTTCAATAAGTGGCAAAGGCAAGACACGCACCATATTCGTACCGGACTGCGACATGATCCATTCGGGAATAACTTCTTTATCTTGTGGACTCGGCATAAAAGAGCGCTGCGCGGTGACGATAAACAGCAGTGAATCTTGCTCAACTCGCGGGCTAGCAGTAACAGGAATAAAATCATTATCACTTGCCAAGAGTGAATTAAGCCCGAAGCCACCCGAACCACCCAACTGCACGGAATCTCCGCGTTGCTCCCAGCGCCCGTTCAACGTGCGTCGAAAAAAGCGCACCCCGCCTGCTGCCCCACCGTACCCGCGCAACGGCACAGGTAGCGTGTATGGGCTAACGGCTTCCGTTCTCGGGTCGAGGGTGATACCCGTGTAAGAGCGGTACATACCACCATTCTCCGAAGGAGCAATGCTCGTATCAGTCTCGTTTCCGATACGGTTTGGCGTGTCATAGCGTATGCGGCCCGCACCAGAATATATGCTCCTTGCAAAATCACCGCCCAAAACATTGATACGAATATTCCCCGCTCTCCTCCGCGAATGAACTGCAATATGACCGCCAGAACCTGCGCCGCCATTGACAGGCGGTCCACCAATAATTGGCAGTGGATTTCCACGTAAACCCACTGCACCACGCGCTTCGATTGTCAGATTCGTGAGCGTACTTGCTGAAATGCGAAGAGCGCCGCCGCCGCCGCCGCCCTCACCACCGCAACCACCTTGAGGATTACCGCTTGCACCACCCGAACCTCCGGCAATAGGCATAACGGCATCATTTCCGTGCCGTTGTCCGCCGGAAAAGCTATTCAAAGCCTGAGAATACCCCGTTGTACCAAAACCAGCACCATCGCCAGCTACCCTATTGGAGCGACCAACACCACCGCCAGCACTTTCGGCAGCAGTCTGGTCAGCGGCATTTCTAGCATCATAATATCCTGATGTGCCGAATGGGTGACCCGTACCGCCACCAGCTGCTTCGGGATTATCTTGGATAGAGCCACGTGAGGTGCCGCCAATGACATCATTGAGCGAATTTCCACCTGTTGTTTTCAGGACATTAGGGTTTTGCGCGAGAGCTGGTGTCTGGGGCGTAAATGCCTTTGCCCCCGTTCCATTCCCACTTAAATACGTCCATTGCTGCTCACGTGTGGAGGGATTGTTTAGCCCTCCGGCAGCCCCCCCAGTGAAGCCATTACCACCGACCATACCCGGAGGATCTGAAAAGCCAATATCACACACACGCCCGCCGCCGCCGCCACCGCCAGCCCCACCCTGCTTACCAACTGCATTTGCAGAAAGTATTGCGCCACCACCGTCAATAGTACCTAATGCCAGCATGACAAACGGCAAAAAACCTTGATTTCCGTCGGCAACAGCATCACAATCCACCGTCGAAACGACATAGCGGCGCGTCGTATTGCCGCCACCTCTGCCTTCGAGACTCAGGTTATTCACGACAAGCGCACCACGCCGTGAACGCACGGATTGTGGCTCGCCATCTGGTCCGCGAATTTCGCCTATCATGATGGAATCGGGATTATTATTGGTTGTGCGTGTTATTTCTGAAGCATTGGTATATGGCTGCACAATGTAGAGCGTATCGGAATTGGACACGGAATCCGCCCGACCACTCACCACGACGCGAAGAGGAATACGAAACTCAGCAGTAAGATTATTCCAATACTGTGCATTGGGGCGCACATTCGGCAGGACAAAAACTTGAGTAGAAATTAGACGACCATTCCACGAAACAATGACAGGACCAATCACGACTTTCGTTGAGTCAGCAGGGCGGGCAAGTTCAACCCGCACCGCATCATTCGGGTTGTTGAGGTACAAACCATCCTTACCAAAAGCAGTAGTATCCCACGTTGCGGCAAAAAATTCAACATAGGCGCTCATATTGGGAGCGCAAACATCGGGGAGAATGTATTTGATTTCCGGGCGCTGTTGCTGCGCATCTGCTTCTTTCGGAAGAGCAAAAAACATACTCCACAGCAATCCATAGACGATAAATCGACGACGACGCATAAAAGAGAACGTATTCATAGCCTACGCTTTGACGGTATTTTTCTTAACGGTATTTTTCTTAACGGTATTTTTTTGACGTTATTTTTCAAGGATCACAATTTCTGTTCGGCGGTTTAAACGCCGTCCTGTATCGGTATCATTCGTAGCAATCGGGCGCGATTTGCCGAAACCAAGCGTATGAATGCGATGTGCCGCCACTCGGCGCTGTATCAGATACGCCTTCACCGCCTCAGCGCGTTGGAGCGACAAACGCAAATTATATTCCGCACTGCCAACCCCGTCGGTATGGCCTTCGACACGGATAACAACTGTTTTGCGATTCGTCATAAACTCCGCAATTCGCTCAAGTTGCGGTTGAAAGGTAACAACGGGAATAGATTGATTTGTTGCAAAAAGTAAGTCTTCAATAATCAATTTACGACCAATTTGGAGAATGGGAATTGTTCGCCGCACCAGTTCTAAATTGCGATCATTCACAATGGCAACGTTGATAGAATCAGGTATTGCCGGCTCTTCTGAGCGATAGGTGATGGCGTACATATTCGCCAAGGTGCTGGAATAATTATCAAGAATTGTCCCGAAAGGCTTGGTAATATCGAAGGTGGCAGCGCGAGTAGCATCGGCAATTTTTTCATATTGCTTGAACACCGACTTCGTAATAGGAACAATTTTCATTTCACGAGCTTTTGCCGAATCAATAATGCTTTGAGTGGTAAAGGTTGTTGTTCCGTCGCCATCTTCGCCTTTTTGATGATAGGGCGCATCGGTGATAAGCAATGCCATTTTACTGGCGGCAGGGCGAAATTTCAGTTTCATTGCGGCGTTGAGCGCTTCGAGGGCATTCTCTTTTTCGTCTTTTCCACCTTTTGCTTGAGCGCTGGAAAGCCACCAGAGAAACTCTTGAACATCACTTGTCGGCTGGCGTACAACCTCAACTGAGTCGGAATATGTGACCAACCCCAAGCGAAAATCAATACCTTTTGCAAGAAGATTTTTTGCGAATTTGTCAACATTTGCCCGGACAGCATTGATGTAATCACCCATTGTTGCCGTCACGTCCAGAACAAAGACAAAATCAATGGGAATACGCTTATCGGCAGAAATCTTTTTGACGGAAATCACTTGACGACGTTTACCATTTTCCACAACGGCAAGTTTCTGCTGCTCCAGCGTCGCAAATGCCGCACTATCGGCGGTTGTTGCCTCAACGATCAATCCAACCTCAGGAAAGCGCGTAATATCAACGTTTTGGATAAATAGTTTTAGGCGGTCGTCAATAGATTCAATTTTTGCACCTTTTTGAACACCTTGTAAAATGCCCTCGCGCTTGATAGAATCAGCTGCTTCTATCTCGCGTCGAAAAAGATTGGGCGGCAAACCCGAATTGCCTGTATTGACACGAGGAGTAGTCGCCTTGGGTGCAACGTCTGTCGCTGCGGTGTGATGTGGTTTGGGTTTCGTCGAAGATTTGAATACGTCCGTTTGTGTGGGTTTTGTTGTCTGGCTTCGACTTGGTAAGATAGGAGAAACTTTCTGCCTTTGAAGAGGCGGGTTCGCCGTTTTTCTAGGAGCAGATGAATTTACCGCCGTATCGCTTGCTGATGCTTTTTTAGGTTGTCCCCAGACCATCTGAGTTTGCAAACATATACTTAAAAATATGAATGAAACGATTACGGTATATCTCATTGTTGCCCAAGTATTGTGATTCATCAAAATCTCCATCAAAATAGAAAGCCCTATGCAGGTACATTATCTGCAAGGGGCTTTCAAAAATACGGTTCTCTTTCCAGAAAAACAACGTTAATGCAAACGCTTATTTCTCCTTGTGATTTTCTGCAAAAATTAGCGTGGTATCAGAACGCGGAATACTGGTGATATCATAAAGTATGCTTGCTGCTCATATGGGCGGAGTTCTCTCAGCACGTGAGCATACTTTGCTTCCACATAGAGCCAGTTACCAAAAATTGGCAAATAAGCAGTCCCTAAGAGAATTTGATTGGAGTATTGAAAGCTAAAACCAAAGGGGTATGACGTTTCATTACGGTATTCAAATTTCAGGAAAATCCAATCAAGAACATTTTGCGGTCTATAATTGATCAATCCGCGTCCATCACGACTAAGAGGAGCAACGCTGCTAGGGGTTGCAAAATATACTGGTCCGAATTGCCCTCCCGTTTGTACAAGTGCAGTTTCGGTGACTTCTGAATAATTTATACCCGCATCAACGCGGAAGATGTTGTCTGGTGGATTTTCTGCTCCTTCTACCTCAAGCCACCAGGTATAGAACAAAGTCGCCTGAGCAACTGTTCTTAAAAGAGGGGTAATGGTCTGAACATCTATGCCACTGGCTTTGCGCTGGGTAATAAACTGCGGCTGCTCACCAAAACGTGGATGTGATGCAAGCAGTTGAAGACGTTCATTAGAAGGAATCCTGTTATCGCTATCGAAATTCACGCGTGAGAAACTCAACGGCTCGGCGAGTGGTACAGATTGGTTAATACCCTGAATTGGCTGCTCAAGATTGATTCTTGCACCTATAACGCTCGTTTTATTATCCTCACCCAAAGGCAATACACCTTCAAAGCTTACAGCAATTTTGGGGTCAGGTCCCATATTCAGCCGACGCTTACCCAAAAAGTCAATAAAACGTGGATTCTGATTGCCTGCATCATCGTTAAGGCGATAGACAACGCCACCGCTTAATTTCAAAAGGTTAGGAACAACACGACGGGTGTTATTGTCGTAGTTATCAATAAGTGGGCGCATTGCGGTAATTTTTGCTTCACCAGCATACCAGAAATGATACCCCATGTTATCATTCCCAATGGTGTTATGAATCCACCAATTTGTCGAACCAACGCGGAGCATCTGATCAAAGACGGAAAGCGAATAATATTGACGACCACCAGTAGGCATACGGAAGTTATTTTCGCCAACACCAACTTTTTTCTCAATTTCATTAGTAACTTTTCCGCCGACATTTGAGACAGCAACAAAGTCATGGCAATACTTCTCTTCACCTTCCGCGCCAACAGGCTCTGCAATAAGGTCTTTGACACCTTGAAGCATAAGCTCGTCAATTTCTTTTTTTACGATAATCGCACTACCGCATTTAATTTGGTAGAGTTCATATTTACCATTTTTTTTCGGCTCACCCCAGATTGATATTTTTGCCAAATCGGGTCCCGGCTCTCGTCCAGCCGTCTTAAACTGCTGTTGGATAATTTTTTGAACTTGTGCCTCGCAGACTGTCCAGCGACTAAGAAACGGTAAAGCCCTGTCATCAATGTTCTTAAAAGCATTGGGAATACCGCCAGGATTAGTAGTGTCTGGAGTTGCAGGTGCAGCCGACGACGAGCCTTGTCCAAAAAGAGGAGATATACTCGACACGACAAGCACACAGGCGCTGAGAACCAGAGAGTATCGTTTCATAGTGCTTACGCTGAAAATCGTAAAGTAAAGAATATTCTAACAGTTAGAAAAACCAATATGTCAGATTTTTATGATATAACATTGCCGAAAACAGCAACGATAAGAAGAAGGCAGAAAAAGAGCATCACTTTTTATGCCATTTTAAGAGGACGCTGAACATCTTCGACGAAATGAACACCAACCGCCGATATTGATAGATTATGGTCCCCATCGAAAGATAAAACGCAATGAAGGAAGTGCTACCAAAGAAGACTCCCATTCGTATGGAGCGCGCGCAATTGGCAAGAATATACGTCCATCAATACGAATAGCCGTTAAAAAGCCCGTATCGCTAATAGGCACTTGTATCCATCCCATACCCGAACCTGCTCCATCAAAATATTGAATGTATGCGCCAAATGGTACGGAAAGCCCATACGACATATACTCAATACGGAAAAATGGATTAAATATCAACTTTGATGTTCTATCTGTGCCAGGAACGAAATCGGCACCCAATGACTGCGGAACCCACTGCTCCATTTGATAGCCAGCAGCACCAATTTTGAAGCGGAGATTATATCCTAAATTATCTTTGTCGGGATCGTTAATACCGATAGAAAAAGTATAATTGACCAAACCATGCCAGCGCATAAGAAAACTTTTACGAAGGCGCATCTCATCGGGGATGCCTGTTTCTAACGGATTGACAAATGGTCCTCTATCATTATAGCGGATTCCATTACCAAGCATAAATGAGCCAGAGGCATTGAAGACACCGCTTCTCTCAATTAACTTAAAGGGAAAGTCAAAATTGAAATTTAGCCCAACGCTATTGGTTAAGGTCGTAAATCGACTTGGCAATGTGAGAATAGGAAGAATATTCGGTGCCCAAAGCGATGTAGGCAAGATAACACCCAACTTATTTGCATCCCAAAGCGCATTGATAGCGACCCGCTCGCTCCAAAGGGAAGGATAACCAATATCATCATTCCCGAACCGCATCTCTACGCCATATTGAGGAAGGTTTGTTGGTTCACCTTGCACATCGGCAGGATTTTGATAATGCCGCCAGCTAATCAAATCAGCTGCACCAATAACAATTTCATCGCTGAATGTTTTGTCACCTTCAATAGCTTTATGCGGCTCACCTTCGGTAATCATAAGATATTCATTGACCTTATCTTCTCCGATCATTTTCGTCACGACTTCTTTATTGATCTTCATCGCGACACTTTGTGTGGGACGAATAGCAGAGGTTTTTTCAGCAGGATTCTGCTTAATCATTCCTTTGAGATATTCATACATATTTTCTGCACCCGTACCTTCGATTGACCCTTTGACAGCAATCATAGACCCCGTCGAATCATCTTTCTCAAATTCTTTGGTCTTGAATTGGCGTAAATCGCTTGCATCCAAAACAGCACTGCTAATTGGTCCATTGAGGGCATTTTTCAAAAAGTCTGGGTCAGCAGCCTGTTGTTGAGTGGGTGCTTGAATTCCCATAACACCGAGAATAACCGGATCATTACCGTCGGTATAACGTTCACATAGAACATAAACCTTGCCAATACGAATAAGACCAGCCAATGCAGTGTAGTAATTCTTCACCGTCTCGCAATCCGCCGGGCTACCGCCTTCATCAATCATTGTCTGCGGTACGGGCTGTTTCTTTTGAACCCGCTTTTTAATATCATCGGTATTAGTACACTCTTGTTCTGCTGTCTCCAACGCTGGTGTTCGAGGATAGCCTGGCGTAATAGACTCGCTAAAACGCTTCACGGCGGAGGCATCTGCCTCATACAGTGAGATATTGGAATACTTATAATAATCCATCTTCCGCAAGAATGTTTTGGTTAATTCTTGCGATTGTAGGTTGCCACTACAAGCAATGAGTATCGCCAAAAGCGCAACAGCACACGGGTATAACGAAATGCAACGATGATATAAGACTTTTGTATGCATGAGCTATCCTGCCAGAAAAATGTTCAGAGGAAAAATGATATGCGATATATGTTTAAATTTGCGACGAGACAAACAACAAAGCCCTTAATGTCCTACTGATAAGGAATATTAACACTAATAATACATGGCGGACTTGTCGAGGTTGCTGACGCACCAGCTTTACGATTAACAATCTTTGCTCCAACCTTAACAGCGATGGTACCTCGAAGAATACGGCTTTCTGCTGGCGGTTTTGGTGGAAGATCTTTTACCTGAACTGTCACAGGGAAAGCACCCGAACTTGCATCAAACGATCCGACAATCACACCGAATGTAGTCGCTGTTGCCGTCCAAGTTGATGTTGCGTCTGGCTCGTCACCATTGTATATTCTTAACTGTGTATCAGGGCTATTATAGTCAATTTCAGCATCACCAGTTGGCTCAACATCGCCAAGCGTAGCTTTTACGCTCTTACTGGCAGCAATATCCTTATTATCTGCATCAAGTGGAACTTCAAAATCTACGCCAATACCCTTAATAACAACCTGAAAATTATTCGGTTGAACTGGTTTTTTTCCTGATGGCTTTCTTCCGCCCTTGGCTTCGACAGCACCACTCGACTTCAATTCAGTAATAGCATTTGAACAAGAGATTTCGGGCGGAGTCTGTTCAGGGGTTGCCTCTCGTGTAAAGAGCGGAACGCGCTCTCCCGTCGGTGGATAGACCCAGACAATATCTGTTTTTACCTTTTTTGCTCCAGCAGGGATGTTGGGACCTACCCATGATTCCGAATAAGCATTATCTTGATTTTTCTTTTCATTACCAAGCTGATAATCAATTTTGAATTGCTGCAACGGCAATTCCGCCTCAGCTAACAAGCGGCTTCTCAATGCTAGTCGCTTTCCATAATAATACTTTGCACCGGCAAGACCTTTCATACTTTTTGGATCAAGACTGCTTGGCAATACTTTCAAGTCCGTCGAAGCTGTATCAGTCTTACCCCCACCACTATAGCTTAGCTTGATATTATACAAGCCTGCGGGAATTGGACTTTCAAAGATAAGTCTATAGCGACGTTTTTTATTATTTGCTTGTGGATCAGGTGATCCGCCACCAGTAGGTTCATCCAACTCTATCTTATATTTACCCGCTAGGGATGGTGTACCCTTAATATCCACAGTAGGATTGCCTGGCTTAAAGTATGCTCCAGGCGTTAAGGCAAATGTGACGATGGTTTTCTGAAGTTTATCGAAAATAATAATTTTCGGGTCAAGTTCGCTGATACTTGGGGCTGGCTGCTGCTGTTCGGGCTTACGAACCTGAACGTCAATGTCCATTGTGCCGCTATTTTGATCAAGAAACGACGAGAAACCCGGGGTTATTAGCTTAACAATATAATCGTATAGCGTAATCTTGTTAAGGATTTCCTCGTTATCCTTATTGTTTTCCCGACCAAGTTTTATTGCCTGATTAAATTCCTCTACAGCTTTAAGACGGACATTAAAATCACCTTCACCATCGTACCATTTATCACGAAGCTCGACTTTGCCATCAAGTTCTTTCTGCAATTCACGCATCACCGATCGCAATGCCCTGACCTTCAATTTAACAACACCAACATTTACCTGGTCTTCATCGCTAATATCTTTTAAACCACCCTCAAAATCCACGCCAAGAATTTTATTCGTACTGGAAAAGAAACGCAACTTATACCAACCATCTTTACGTTCATCACCCGGATCAAAATTTACAGTAAAGGTACGCGAAATTACTTTTCCATTATTGGCAATATCTTTTTCTGACTTGGTACTATCATAAAAGAACACCGTATCTCTTGCTTGTGTGGACTTATCAACAGGAGCAGCATTATTGACAAGATTGTACAACGGCTTGCGCCAGCCGCCTTCAGCTTTGTTATATTCATACGTTTCAGCAACATTCAACTTCAACTGACGATTATCAAGCAATGTCCAGTTAAAATTCCGTCCTGCTTGTGCGTCGTTGTATGTTGCAACGTCTCCCGTCTTAAATTCACGTAGTCGTTTACTATTGTAGGTACTATCGGGCAAGCGTGGGGCATTCTCTTGTGTTTCGCCTTTGGGGGTTTCCGTGAAAAACAATTGATAGGTCAATTCTTGCACATTTGCCAATTTAGTAAAGGTATAGTCTTTCAACCCATCAGCCGCTGCCTCAGCACCGCCTTCTCCGCCTGGCTTTGCTTCGCTAATATCCGTTACCCCGACCTTGACACTGTACGTCTTTTGACGCTTAATACGCTGGTCTTTGGGCAAAGACTCTACGGTAGCCTTGTCCTGTATAATAATCAAGTCATTCGGGGCAACATTCATATTGAAGTTACCCGAACCGCTTTGTAATTGTGAAAGGATATTCTGCACAATCTTCATAGACTCTTTCGTCTTTTTGTGCAGACCTTCTTCAGCTTCATCGCGTTCAACGATAATGATGAGAAGCTCCAAGATTACGGCGAGATACAACACAAAATATACCTTGCCAGCACTGCCTTTCGACATAAACTTCGACCAATAAGAGTTCTGAAAATTGTGAGTTTCGGAAGAGATGCAAAGCGCTTGTTTGCTTGCTTCACTACCAATATGCAAAAATCATAATACAAAACAAAAAATTTGTCATTTTCCACAAAAAGAGAAAATTTTTCTCCAAAGCTGATAAAATCACCACATTGACTTGCTCCGCAACAGGTAAAAGCCTTACCTTTTCGTCAAAGGTAAGGCTTTCGGATGAATTGTCCATAGAATTTTTGTAGCTATTTCTTTATATCGCGTTCAATAGAGGCTTTGCGCGGTAGTTTTCGTAGCTTTGCACTAAAATCAGCATCATCTTTTATTGGGTTGTCCGTTACTTTCAGTTTTTTCAATTTCTCCCATTTATCAATAGTTGATGGCACTGTTGTTAAACGATTACTACTGATATTCACTCGCTCAAGATTCCGAAGATTCCCAACTTCATCTGGCAACTCTTTAAGCAAATTAAACCCCAAGTCTAGTTCTGTCAATGCGGTGCAACCACCAATTTCACTAGGGATTTTCAACAAGCTATTCAAACGGCAATCAAGCATTTGCAGCTGCTTGAGTTTACTAATATCGGAAGGCAATTCTTTCAATTGATTATTACTAATATCAATCTGCTCTAAAGCGGGTAGATTCGTGATAAAGGTGGGAAACTCTGTCAGATTATTATCATTGATATAGAGATAGCGGAGCGATTTTATCCTTGCAATTGCCGATGGAATATGTTTCAATCTATTTCCGCCCAAGCCCACTGTCTCCAATTGTGTCAAACTATCAATTCCCACCCAAAGCATCTTCAACTCTTCGCCCGGATCGGCATCCGGTGGAACTTCGCTGTCTTCCATTTGATTGTAATTATTCAAGTACAATTTTTTCAGATTCCGCAAATTCATCATTTCTCGTGGCAAACGCTTAATCTTATTTTTATCTAAAACTAAGACTTGCAGGTTTGCCAATTTGCCAATCTCTGGCGGTAAGGTTGTCAGTAAATTGCGGTCAACAGCTAATTCTTGCAAATTCACAAGTTGCCCAATAGAGGCGGGAAGCGATGTAAGATTGTTTTCATCCAAACGCAACTTATAGACTTTATCCGCACGGGGCAGAGCATCAAGCAGCGACGTATAAGTGGGCTGAATCAGCAATTGGGCTGAATCAAGCAGCGCCCCAGGCTTGAGTTCTGGCGCAACCTTAGCTTGATTTTTTGAAGTTGCTTGAACCGAAACCGAAGCACTCGTTGAGGTGCTAGTAGCCTTACCCGCCTTACTTTTTTTCTGCGCAAATGCACCATTGCTTTGCATCAATGTCAAGAGACAAACAATAATCACAGCAAAATAGCGATGCATGAAACACTCCTCTTTCTTCGCTCAAGAGTTTTGATGGAACAATGGTTATTGACAATGTTGGTAGCGATATGCCACGAAGCCCTAAACTACACGTTTTTTGAAGAAAAGCAAATCAAAATTCTCACGTGCGAAACAATGACGGATAATTGCTTATTGGGCTTAACGCTGAAACAAAAATATTTTCTTTTTCTTGTATATTCGATACCGAGCAAGACAAAAAAGTTTAAGCAAACAACTACCCAAACACCTGTATTTATCGGGGTTTCTCTCCGTATTTTCATAAAAAAAGCTGTATTGTTTTTTGTCAAAACAATACAGCCCTTTATTTTCAACATCGTCAATACTTGCTTACGATTTTTTGGTCTCAGCAGTTTTATCGGTTGACTTATCAGCTTTTTTCGACGTTTTTGCTGCCTTTGTTTTGCAGCAATCTTTGTCTTTGCAGTTATCGCCACCAGCATACACTGTACCGAAACTTAATGCTGCAACAGCAGCAATCGCAAGCAATGAACGAAGGTTTTTCATAGATTTTTTCTCCAGTTTCAAAAGTTAAACAAAAGAATTATGAAGCAAATATACGAACTTCTTGCGAATCTGTTACGTCTCTGCCAGACAATATTGCCTACCGACGCGGTGCAAAAATCTGACAGATAAAGTACGTATTACCTTTTTTCACCACACCAATACCTGTCAGGGCGACTTCACCATTTTCGAGATTGTTTGCTTCGTCGTTTTTGTCTAACCACGTGCGCATTGCATCTAAAGCGGGGCTACCACTCGTGGATTCAAAAATTGCGACGTTTCTTAACATCCCTTTTTGGCTGTCTCGCGCCTCAACATCGCGCTTACTTGATGTCATTGTCAAATTAACACTTGCTAAATTCGCTTGCAGATTGCCTTTTGCAATCATCTCACAATAGCGACGCGCCTCGGTGGAAAGCGAATCATTAAGCGTTAATTCTTGTGCATGAATAGACGAACGGTGGCTGTTGACGCGCTCCAATACGCTTTGTTTCACATACTCTGGAAGCGTATATTTTGGCAGTTCCACCGATTTGCTTTTCTGAATTTGTAGTGCAAGGCAGATAATCACAATACCAACGATGATGCGCGGTAATGTAATGATGCTTTTGCTTTTATTCGATATTGTCGTTGTTGTTCTTTTCATAACCAATCTCCAAATAATCTTTGTTAGAATACTTCCCTTTGCTCAAATCCCGTGCCAAAGTGTTTTATCACGGTTTTATGCGGGTTTCAAGCAAAAAAGTGTCAAGTTTTTCTGACACTTTTCCCTGTAATGCCCAATTCATCTGACACTTTTCCACAAATGAGTACTCGCGGTGTCTCATTATGCAAAATTGCAAAACGAGACACTCAAACACTAGTGTCTTGGAGTGAGAAGTTTCTATGACCAGAAGTCACGGAAGGCAGAAATAATCACAGGCTTTCATTATCCCTAGCGTTTGCCCATCACCCTCGTGCGCTCTTCAGCGCCCAACTCTCGCCATTGACCCGGCACGAACAATGGCAACTGATACGCACCAATTCTTACCCGCACAAGCCGCAAGGTCGGCA
>JAAFHM010000662.1 GCA_013298375.1 Ignavibacteria bacterium
CTGCTTGCCTATTGTCTTTTTACGCTTGCCGATCTGTACTACGAGCGCAAAGAGTACTCTCTCGCCCTCGCCACGGCGGAAAAAGTTGCGGCGATTCGCCGAAAACGCAGCGAAATTGTCTCTGTCGCCGACGTTTATCTGGCAATTGCCAAGGGCTTGACGGCAATTCAGCGCTATGACGAAGCACGAAGTTATATCGAACAATCATTGGAAATTTATCGTGCAAGCAGCATTCCCTATAATCTCGCCACTGCCAATAATGCCATGGCGCGACTGCTTCTGGCTATGCAACGCCCTTCGGAGTCAACGGAATATGGCGTGACGGCGATGAATATTGCTGCTTCGATTGGCGCAAGGGGTTTGGAACAGGAAGCCGCTTCACTGCTTGCCGAGGGGTATGCTGCGGAAGGGAATTTCCAAGCGGCATTGGCAATGCACAAACGGTATAAAGCGCTCAGTGATACTATTCTTTCGGAAAAGAACGCTCGGCATCAAGCGCTCTTGGATATTGGATATGAGACCAAAATTAAGGAGCAGAAAATCCAAGCATTCGAGAGAGAAAAGCGCTTTAATGTGCTTCTAGCCATTCTGATTGCTGGTATTATCATGGCATTAGCACTCTCCTTGTTGATACTCTCCCGCCGAAACAAACTTGGCAGCAAGGAGACCAAAAATTTGAAAGTCCGCGCTGAATCCCTTGCCGATAGCAACGATGAACTCCGTTTGGCACAGTTGGAGTTGGAGGAAAGCCATCAACAACTTTCGCAGGCATTGCGGGAAATTCAACTCCAAAACTCAGAATTGAGCGACCTCAACCAAGAGAAAAATATGATTTTGGGGATGGTCTCGCATGACCTGAAAAACCCCATCGGTGCGGTGCAAGGCTTGTCGGAGATGATGGTTGGTGAGGAGTTTACCGAAGAGCAGTACAAGGAATTTGCGAGCGTCATTTTAGAGACCAGTAATCGTATGTTTGCGCTGGTAAAAAACTTCCTCGACGTAGCACGTGCAGAAGACGGGCGTATGCGCATGACCTTGATCCAATTCGATATTACCAATGTCATCGAAATGGCGCTTGGGAGTTTCCAGAGGCAAGCCTTTGAGAAAAGTATTACGATTCACTACGACAAGCCAACCAGCCCTGTGACGGTCTATGGTGATGAAAGTTTGGTTATGCAAGTCTTGGATAACCTCATTTCTAACGCCATAAAATACACCCCTCCGGGCAAAGATGTTGCCGTCGATATTGCGGAATTACAGGTATTGCGGCACAACGTCACGCTCTTCAATACTGACCTGGACGCGCTGGATGAATCAGCATTCGTCAAATGTGTGCGTATTAGCGTCACTGACGAAGGTCCGGGACTGACGGATTTAGACAAAACCAAACTCTTCGGAAAATTCGCCCGGCTCTCAGCACAGCCTACGGGCGGCGAGTCCTCAACGGGGCTTGGTTTGGCGATTACCAAACGTTTGGTGGAATTGATGAAGGGGCGTGTCTGGTGCGAGTCGGAATTTGGCTTTGGTTCTCGCTTTACGGTCGAATTGCCGAGCCAGCCGGACTAAGAACAGACTCAAGCAAGCAAACACTCCGACTGAAGAGCAGATATAATCTCATGTTGGACTTGTCTCTACCATCTCCGCAGGGTTAGAAATACAAAAAGCAGCCAGCCAGCCAGTTCACATTTGAACGCTTACCACATTTTTTCCATGACCGCTATGCACCCACGACACCACTTTTTTGCGTGGCTCTTCCCATTATTCGTCGTTTTTGTTCTCACTGCTTCGGTCTCTGTCATTCAGGCTCTTGCTCAGTGTCCGACGGTGATCCTGACCGCCAAAGAAGGCGTATTTTCAAGCCCACCGTCATCGCAAGGCGATATTCACTACGACACGCAATTGCGGTGCAGATGGCTTTTAAAGCCTACCGATGCCCAGCAAATCCGCATCTGGTTCAGTGATTTTGCAACGGAGGAAAACCGCGACGTTGTGCGTATTTTCGATGGCGCAGACACCACAGCACGCCTACTTGCCGAACTCAGCGGTTCAAATATTGACGAAGCAACCTCCATAGTTTCCTCCGGCGGTGAAATGCTGGTCGAATTTATCACCGACAACCTTCGCAACATCGACACTGATTTTGGCTGGCGGGCGCATTACGTCTCGTCCGCCGCTCGGAGCCTGCTCCGCGCAGTGCCGGAAAGCCTGGATTTTGGTGTCGTTGTATTGGGGAAAATTTCGGCGGTAAAATCCTGCTCGGTTACGGGCTTCCGGCTGACCGAGGACATTCGTATTGCCGCACCACGCGGATATTTGCTGGCGCTTGCCCCGTCGGGTCCTTTTGGCGATACGCTTACCGTCCCGCGCAACCGCGACAGCGCTGCTTTCACGCTCTATGTGCAATTTACCCCACCAGTCGTTGGCGATTTTGACAAGCGCATATCTATCACCAGTCGCACGGCATTTGCGGTGGTCAGCGTCGAAGGCATAGCACCGCCCGCTATCTATTGGGAACCGATGACGGGACCCTACACGGCATCAGTCCTTAGCATGGCTGCCGATATTGATGATAATGTGTACGTCGGCACGCATAATGGCGTTTACCGCTCCAATACCAACGGACACGCATGGCTGCAAAGCAATGACGGGCTGAATAATGGTGCGGCGC
>JAAFHM010000671.1 GCA_013298375.1 Ignavibacteria bacterium
TAAGAACATTCAATCCAACCGATCACACATCACAGGACAATTTAAAACCCCACAGCCCGCTTTGAAGGCGGGCTGTGCGATACTCTGACAACAACATCGTGCAAACATCAAAACTTATACTTCACCGCAATGCTTGGGCGCAATGACCTCACCGTCCATGTTATGTCCTTGACAACAGGCGTAAGACCAAATGAATAAAAGACTTCAGGATGCACCGTCAAACGCTCAATAATGGGAATAGCATAGCTCACACCGACGAGCGGTGCGATAGCAAAGGTATTAGCATTGGGCAAATCACCCGTCCTTGCGTTGCGAGTACGAATGGGGGTCGTACCGTCAAAGAAGCTCCCATCACTTGGCTCGAGAAGGTTTTCTGCCTGATAATATTTTGCTGAAAGGACGAAATTCAAGCGTACGCCCAAATGCACCGAAAGTCCTTCCCAGACATTATAGCTTGCCATCGGCTCTAATCCGATAACATTCACCGAATCGCTAATGACGTATTCACTCACGGCATCGGCAAATGTACCGTCACTGCGTCCCACACGGTAGTTAGCGCGAGTGGTGATGCGGGCATTTTGTGTGGCATAATTTGCCCGCAAGCCAACACTGAAGCGGTCGTCAATCAAGTATTCCATCATCAAGCCAAACGCGGGATTCCATGCGTTGGTGGAGGTGAAGGGGCTTGGTTCATTTGCGCCTCCGGTGCGGGGCGTAAAAATCGGCGCTGTCGGCAAATCTCGGAAATCAATGTTGTTCATATCCATGCCGTAGCTTCCGTATACACCAAGTGAAAAGCGGCGCGGGCGTAGGCTTTGTGCATCGGCATCGAAGGCAAAAATCGTCATGAACGCTGCCATCAAGGCTATGCCCAAAGCGGTTTTGAGAGTGTTTCGATTCATAGTGATTAACAATAAGAATAAAAAATGTAGCTGTTTAGGTACGTTGAACACTGTCGTATTTGCCCCCTTGACAAAGGGGGAACGGGGGATTTGGCGGCTGAACACCTCTCCAAATCACTCGTTGTGCGTAGGAAATCCCCCGTTCCCCCTTTATCAAGGGGGCGAATGAGGAAATTACCATTAAACCCAAGTCGGTGCTGAAAAATTTCATTTTAAGTGCCTGTAGCCCGTTTTGATGCGGGCTACAGATGACAAAAGTTTACTGCACAACCTGAAGTGTCTGCGTTGCTTTGCCCGAAGCCGAACGCAGAGTGAGCATATACGAACCGCTTGCCAGCGCTCGCGTCGGAACGCGCACGGTGTGTTCGCCAGCCTTTATGCCGCTTATCTGCTCTTCCAGCACGATTTTACCGCTTATATCACTCATTGTCATACTGACATCACCGTCTTCCAAGCTGCGGAAAACAAGCGTGATATTGTCTGTCGCGGGATTGGGGCTGCTTGCAACAATCACCAAACTTGCTTTTGGCGAGAAGTACAACTGCGTCCCACCGGAAGCGTTCAGATTGGTCAAAGCGAAATTACCCGAAGGCTGCAACAGAATCAAATCGCCAAATACCGCGTCGTTTGACCGAATCGTATTAAGCATTGTTACTGTCGAACCCGTTGCATTGCCAATGGCAGCGCGGAAGGTCGGCGTAATCACGGTATCGGCGGCGCTTCCCGACGGAATAGCAAAGATTATTGACCGCCTACCCCCCGCAACACTATTCGAGGCGGCAAGAGTGGTCAAATTCGTTGGCTCAAGCAAGGATGCGTTGTACGTCATGGTTGCAAAGAGCAACCGTCCCGACGGAATACGATGGCGATTCCGTACAATAATCGGCATAGGAACTGTGCCGCCTTGCGCTGCCGAATACTGCGCATTCGCCTGACCCGCCGCCGTTTGCAAAAATGCTTGCGGAGCGCCTGTAATGGTCAATCTGCCGGACGATGTGAAAATAGTGGCATTCGTCGCAAACGCCCCTTCCAAGCGCAAGACCGTCGTGGTGTCGTTGCCAAGCACAGCGCGGTAACGAAGGCGCGCGATCACCTCATCCGTGCCAGTTGGCGTGAGCGTGAGCCGCACCACACGTTGATTGTCAAACACAGCACCTGCCGAAGCAGCATCAAGCGGCTGCAAGAGCGAGGCATTCAAGCGGAGGCTCGCGTAAATCGTCGTTCCCGCCGGAAGTCTGTTCCCGCCGCGCAAGGTAATCGGAACGCTGATTTCGTCGCCGTACTGCGCCGTTGCGTCCAGCGTTGCAATCGTTGCACGGGCAACGGAATCCGACGACGTACCGCGAAGCTCCACACTCATCACGGGAAATTCGGCATTGCTGCGAACAACCAACCGCGCCTCTTTCACGCCGCGTGAAGTTGGTGCAAAAAAGATTGTTGCTGTCGAACTGCGACTTGGCGCAATCCTCGTTCCGGCAGGAATATTTCTCAAAATGCGGAACTCACTGGCATCTTTGCCTTCAATCGTCACCTCAGAAACCGTTGCCGTATCCCGACCAAGACTTTGTACGGTAATACCGATTGTACCAGAAGTAGCATTCGGAGCGGTCGTTGCGAAAAATGCCACCGAACCCGATGAAATTCCGATCGGAAGTGCCAAGCGCCGCAAGGCATTACCACTGCCGATAAGCTG
>JAAFHM010000241.1 GCA_013298375.1 Ignavibacteria bacterium
TGCCGATAATCGTGTCGCCGACGTGAATATCGCGCCCAATGGCGAAGGGCTGCGCAAGTTCGGCAACTTTTTGAATTGCCTCCACAGGCGGCATGGTTACGCCGTTTACGCCCATAAGCTCACCTTTCGAGAAATGCAGTGTGATTTCTTCAGGATTGGTTTTGGAAAGCTGCGTCGGGAAGGCGCTTTCGGGCAGGTATTGGTCGGAAGTAAGCGTTTCTTTGCCGCCGACGGTTGTTCCCCACAAGCCCTTGTTGATGGAGTATTGCGCTTTCGTCCAATCTTGATTCACGCCGTGCTGCTTCAAAAATTCGATTTCTTCATCGCGGGAAAGTTTGTTGTCGCGTATCGGGGTAATGATGGGAATGTTTGGAATCAGTACCGTGAAAGCCGCATCAAATCTCACTTGGTCGTTGCCCGCGCCCGTCGAACCATGCGCAACAAAGTCTGCTTTGACTTCTTTGGCATACCGCGCAATGGCAAGCGATTGAAACACGCGCTCGGCACTGACGGAAAGCGGATAGGTGTTGTTTTTCAGAACATTACCAAAGACCAAAAACTTGATGCAATTTCGGTAATAATCGGCAGTTTCGTCAATCGTAACGTGCTTGGTAACGCCGAGCGAGTAGGCGCGGGCTTCGATTTCCTCAAGCTCTTTTTTGGAAAAACCGCCCGTATTGACGATGACCGAGTGAATTGTTTTGCCCTGTGCCAAAAAGTATTTCACACAATAGGACGTATCTAAGCCGCCGGAATAGGCGAGAACGACGAGTTGGGACATGATGATTGGAGAAATGAAAAAGAAATGGGGTTGCTTGGTAATTTTTTGTAGCTGTTCAGGTCTTCCCGTGCTACGGCTGAAGAGTGCGAGAACGCTGCCGTAGTACGGGTTTCCCGGTTTTGCTCATACACTGCCCGCTTTGGAGTAGTAGTCAGGGAAACCCGTTCTACGCTTCGGAAAGCGTAGGACGGGGCAATCTAACCAGTTACATTTCTTTCGCTTTATAGATTTTCAGCTATGCCTCAAGATTTGTGCGAATTGCTTGCTCAATTTCCTCTTGATTATGCTTGTAATAATTCTCCGCACTCACAAGGTCTGAAGCCGTAAGCGTGGGATATATTTTCAAAATTTTGGTATTGGAACAGCCCATTTGTTGCCATTCAATAACCGACCAAACGGGAATCCGTGTGCGGACAATACAAGCGCTTCCGCCGCATACACCTTTGGTTTTGACGATGCCGGGGAAAATATCTTCGCGATGCTTCCAAATCCCAAAAGCCTGATGCAGAGACATTTCTAAACCAGTCAAGGAATGTTTTTCCGCTTTTTTTGAGGCTATTTTTGTCATTGCAGGAAAAAAATGGGTGAAAAAATACTTTTGGATTCAAGTTACCAATCCTTCACTAATGCCTCAAACCGTTTCCACCGACCACGCCCGAAAATGCCGTGCTTCATCAGTCGTAATGCGGGCTGTGAGTTCGATGCCGTCATCCAAATCTTTACGGTCAAGCACTGTGCCGATGCGATAAATCTGCGCAAGTTCTTTCATAGCGCTGTATGGCATGAGCAGGTGCAAGGTTTCATGCCTGTCGTCGCCCATTTCCAGCATCATTTCTTGCAGCGTGGAAATGTTGATGCCGCGCTGTGCTGAAATGCCTACGCTGTTGGTATAATCGGCTTGCAGGGCGTGAACCAAGTCCAAATCCGGCAAGGCATCAATTTTGTTGAAGACCATAATCACGGGCTTTTCTCCCGCGCCGATGGCTTCCAGTGTTTCGGTTACTGCGCGAATTTGATCGCGGAAATGTTCATGCGAAACGTCCACCACGTGCAGCAACACGTCCGCCTCCAGTGTTTCCGCCAACGTACCGCGAAATGAAGCCACAAGTTGCGTCGGCAATTTGCGAATAAAGCCAACAGTATCCGAAAGAAGCACGGTTTTATGCGTTGTGTGGTCGTTGCCGGAAAGTTCCACCACGCGAACGGTTGTGTCCAGCGTCGCAAAAAGTTTGTTCTCCACCAGCACCTCAGCGCCTGTTACGGCATTCATAAGCGTAGATTTTCCGGCGTTGGTATAGCCCACGAGCGCGAAACGTTGCATAGAATCTCGCCCTTTGCGCTGTTCAGCTTTTTGAACGGCGACATTGGAGAGTTTTTCCTTCAGAAGCGCGATTTTATCCCGCACCATGCGGCGGTCAGTCTCAATCTGCGTTTCACCCGGACCCTTCGAGCCGATGCCGCCGAACTGCTTGGAAAGGTGCGTCCACATCCGGGAAAGGCGCGGAAGCAAGTATTGAAGCTGTGCGAGTTCGACTTGCAAGCGAGCTTCGCTTGTTCTGGCACGCGAGGCAAAAATATCCAAAATCAGACCCGTGCGGTCAAGAACTTTGATATTGAGTTCGCGGCTCAGATTGCGCATTTGTGCGGGTGTGAGTTCATCATCAAAAATCGCCAGAACGATTTTATCTTCTTCAATCATCTCCTTGATTTCTTCCAATTTCCCGCGCCCGACAGCCGTTGCGCCGTCAGGACGGTCGCGGTCTTGGTAGATTTTGCATATCACCTCTGCGCCTGCTGTTTCGGCAAGAAACGCTAGTTCGTCGAGGTGTTCTAAGGATTCATCGCGCGAGTAAGCGCGGCTGCCGACACCGACAGCAATGGCGCGTTCGCGGGGTATATTGACAAGTTCGTGCAAAGGTGTAGGGGGAAAAGTGCTAAAATTGTTTTGTGAGATTGATTCTTAACGTAGTTGCTGCCCAAACCGCTCTATTTCTTGCTTGGAAAGCTCTGTGTAGCATATTATTTTTTTATTGGTTTTATGAAGGATTATGCTTTTTCGGGCGCAAGCGAAAGATAATTTCTTTCTTTCCTTGATTCAGTAAATAGTGGCAGGCAAAACATAGACTGCATCAGGGTTTGAGCGAACAACATCAATGACATAATCCTCGCCCTTCCTTTCAGCCTCAACCCGAAGCTGGGTTAAATCGTGATGATGAGCAAGCAATCCCCGCTCATTGAAGGCAATAAACTGACCGCGATACTGCCTAACTTCTTCACGGTGTGCTTGAAGCCACGCCTGAAGAGCCTTTGTGCGCTGAAGATTAGAGTCCATACGTTTTCCTCAAAGAAAATTGTCTTGTCATTCTTACAAAATCTTGCTATCAAGATACAGCATATCAGGGCAAAAATCCGCACCATTCGACCAACGAATACTGCCTAAAAATGGCTCTACTGCTGAAAACACGGACATATCCTGTAAAGCCCTGAATATTCCCTTGCTCAGAAATGGCTTTACATCGAAGGTACGCCATTCTTCATTATCAAAATGCAAGAGCAACGTATAATCTTCTTGCGGCTGAAGAGCGATGATGCGAGGATTTGTCATAGTTTTAGCGCAATGGGTCTATTTTGAAAACTTATCGAAGCATTATCACAAAATTTTCTGAGATATTTCGCCTGCGCCTTAGGTAATTATCGGGCTTTCGCCAAAGACCTCGTAAGCAGTCGTATCGAACTGTGAAGCGGAGAGAATTTCGCCGATAGGAAGGACAATAGCAAAATCAATCTGTTCAACGTTCGGCAGCGAAGTATCTTGAATTTTTTGATAGACTTGCCAGTATTCAGTCGTAACGGTAAAGCGTTTAGTATTGACATCTCTGTATCCGCTTAACGACGGTATAATCTTGATATTTTTAGAAATAGCAGGGTTCGGTATTTCGACTACCCAACCGATATAGACTTTGTGATTTTTTAGGGTGATAAAGACTTGTTTTGATTCATCAAGAGAGCGTAAGAGGAGAAGTTCCAAAGGGTCGTTGTTTTGACGAATTGCACGCCGAATACCTCGACGCTCCCTGTACATGAGGTTTATTGGCATCCAAAGCAGAATACCAAGCAAAAATGCGCCCAGTGTAGCGGCAGCATAATCAAACGGCAGAAGATAAAGACTTTTGTAGATATTTTTCACTTCAGGCAAGCAAAAAGAAATCAGTTTGACACAGGAAAAAGATAGGAGTAAGAGAATACATCCCATGAAAGAAGAAGCAAAAAGAAGGCGTTGCCCATCATAGCGCAACGCCTTGTACTTTGTGAAATTACATTTGGTTACAAACACGTAACCACCCAAAAGCGGGAACAAAAGCAGATTAAACGGCATATCGAATTAGGCTTATTTCGTTGGCTGTTCGCTTGATTGTTCTTTAGCTTGGCGTTGCTCATGGGCTGTGTGCCGTTTTGCTAAACGCTCAATTTCTTCTTTCACAGCTTGACTTCTGATAAGCGTAGAAGCATCCACAAACAAGCCTCCATTCGACGTTGTTTTGACCTCGATACGCTTATTGCTGTTGTGCTGATGTTGCTTCTCCATATTGCCTACTCCTGAAAAAGTTTAGCAAAGAAAATTAGCCTCTGAATATGCAAAAAAAGTACCATTTCTACAAGTTTATCACACTTTTGTAACAAGTTTTGCACTTTGATTCCTGTTCTCAAAATGCAAGAGCAACGTATAATCTTCTTGCGGCTGAAGAGCGATGATGCGAGGATTTGTCATGGTTTTAACGCAATGGATCTATTTTGAAAATTTCTTCACCGTTAATTGCCAATGTCCAATTTGCTATCAGGTCGTCTTTATGAAGCTCCAGCCACGCTTGAACAAGTTTCATTTTGCCGCTCGGTAAAGAACCCTCAATCACATCGCCTTCCGGCAGAGAAAGAACTGCTTCGTGGTCTTGATAACAAACATGAGGCAGTTTGTGTTGCCGATTGTCGAAATAGTACATCGAAATGATGATACCATAAAACATGGAAAGTACAGCCATAATGCTTACACTAACTCCTCAATAGCTTGCAACGTAGGATTTTTTGTCATAATCGAAAGTTGAACATCCTCCTCCACAAGTATATCTGCTTCAAGGAGGCTGGCATAACGCGAAAGCTCAATTTCACGCTCTTCCGGCATAGGTGCTAGGACGTAAATCCAGATATGCTCAGGGTCTTCGGGACTTACACCCAGTCGCAACAATGATATTTCAGGATATTGCGCCTTCACGGTTGCAAATAAACTACTAATAAGTTCTCGTTGTTTAGGAGAAATATCCATATTGGAGTAGAGGTTTTGTGCGGTTGTCATGGCATTTTGTCCTTGATAATTGCGAGAAAATTTGTCGCAGAACGTATCTGCTCATTTGCTTTGGTTTTGCTTACTCCTTCTGCCTCGTAATCAGCATTATTCCTGACTTTCTGCATTTCAGGAAGCAGGGCTTTGTATTGGGCGGGAAGGATTTTGCGGCGGTTAATAAACTCAGTATTGAAGAGTGCTTGAACCTTTCTATGGTCAATTTCGACAATCAAACCGTTTGCCAGAATAAATGCTGCGGCGGCATGAAAAGCCGAATAGTACGCCCGATTCGCGCTTGCATTATACAAACCCGCTTGGAACAGTAATGATGCGGCTTGTAGGTTTTCTTCCGCTCTGGCAATAAGAATGTGTTTCATAACCAAGATTTCAAGCCAATTCCTGAATATTCGCCCGAATTTTCTTCATCGAATCCTGTGCGCTTGCCAGCTTTTCACGCTCGTATTCGACGATTTCCGGTGCTGCATTGGCAACAAATTTCTCGTTGGAAAGTTTTGATTCGACAGATTTCGCAAAGCCTTCCAGCCGCGTCAGTTCTTTCTCCAAGCGTTTGCGCTCTTCGGCAAAATCCACCACGCCTTTGACCGTCAGAAATATCTCCATCCCTCCGGCAAGCGCAGAAACACTGCCTTCGGGCTTGGGCGCTTTCATGCCTACGGTGAGGTCGGAAGCGCGGGTCATGGCTTGAATGATAGCGGCTTGGTCATCCGCTAAAGCGCATACCTCCTCGTCAGTGCAGGATAGCGTTACGGGAAGTTTTTCCGCAGGCTGAATGTTCATCAAGCCCCGGAGAGCGCGTATCTGCTCTATGATGTACTGCACTTTGCCAAAATTCTCCAGTGAAGCGGTGTCAATCGTTTCGGGCGCACTCGGCACAGAAGCCGCACAAATGCTTGCTCCTTCATCGCGTTTGGAAAGCGCTTGCCAGATTTCCTCCGTTGCAAAGGGCATAATCGGGTGAAGCAGTCTCAAAACGCCGTCGAAAAGATTGATAGCGAAGTTGATAAGTGCGCGGTTGTAATTCTTGTCCGATGAAGCATTCATGCGGATTTTGACCACTTCCACGTACCAATCGCAAAAGTCATTCCAGATAAATTGGTACATTGTGCGGGCGTAATCGTGCAGTTTGTACGCCTCAAGTTGCTGCTGCGTTTCCCGAATCGTCGCATGAAATCTCGCCAAAATCCACTTGTCCGAAAGGCTCTGTGCCTCGTCTTTGAGGACGTTGGTGGAAAGGGCGCGTTGCATCGGGTCGAGGTCGGCAAAGGCTTCTTCGCGCTTTATCATCAGGAACCGTGCGGCATTCCAGACTTTGTTCGCAAAATTTCGTCCGAGTTCCAGCGACTCAATATCACCCGTTTTTTCGTTAATTTGCAAGCGCACATCCTGACCAATCGGCGCGGCATTTATCATCGTAAAGCGCATCGCATCAGCACCGTATTTCGCAATAAGCGGAAGCGGGTCGGGCGAGTTTCCAAGCGACTTCGAGAGCTTCCTGCCTTTCGCATCGCGGATGATGCTGGTGAAATACACATCTTTGAACGGTACTTCGCCGTGAAATTTCAGGTTGAACATTATCATCCGCGCCACCCAGAAGAAAATAATGTCAGGACCGGTTACAAGCAGGTCGGTTGGTAGGAATTTCCGCATAGTCGGCGTGTTCGCTGTCGCTTTTGTGCCGTCCCAGCCCATGGTGGTCAGGGGCCAGATATTCGACGAAAACCACGTGTCGAAAACATCATCTTCCTGGCGCAAAGGCGCATCGGCACTAAGTCCGAGCTTTTGACGGGCTTCAGCATCCGTGCGGGCAGCCGTTACGCGCCCGTCTTCGGCGTAATACGCAGGAATGCGGATTCCCCACCAAAGTTGCCGCGAGATGCACCAATCCTTGATTCCCGTCATCCAATGCTCGTAGGTTTTTATCCAATGTTCAGGGTAAAATTTGACCTTTCCGTCCTGCACGGCTTTCAAAGCGGGTTCGGCAAGGGGCTTCATTTTCACGAACCATTGGTCGCTGAGATACGGCTCAATCGGCTCTCCGCCTCGCTCGGAATACCCAACGTTGTGCGTGTAGTCCTTGATTTCCTCGACTAAATCC
>JAAFHM010000349.1 GCA_013298375.1 Ignavibacteria bacterium
AAACCGCGCAGCCTTCAAAACCTTCAAGAATTTGCTTGATTTCCGTCTCCATCAGCACTTGCTTGATGGCAAGAAGTTCCTCGCTAAGGAGATAAATGCTCAACCCTGCATCACGTTGGTCAAACTCAACCTGTACTTGAAATTTTTTTGCGGCGGTTCCGATGAAAAGCGGCATTTCGATGAAGAACGATTCTGGCAGGTTGTGGTCTTTTACTTCCTTCGCAACACGGGATTCGCTGGCACCGCGACGGTCGTTTTTATCCACAATCTCGGCGCTGGTCTTCATCGAAAAGTCTTGGAGACCTTTCAGAAGGGCGGTGTGTGTTTCGCCCCCGTTGCTAAAAAAGCGACGTTTGAGCCGAAGGAACGCAGCCAATTCTTTCACCGAGCGGGTTTTGTCGGTATTGATTCCCCACAAGGCAAGCTCAGGATTGACTTTCAGGAAACCCCGAACTTCAGCAGCATACTTGTTGGTTGGATTTTCATGAAAAGTAATAAATGCTTTTTCTTCATCACGACTATATGTGACTAGGCAGAGCGACTTATCTATCGTACCAAGCGGGTATCGCTGGCGATAATAATCCAATGGAGCATTAAGAGCGCCAAGAACTGTGAGTCGCGTAGGTTCGTTGGGTGGTAGCGCGTCGCCATGACGGATAATCAATGTATTGTCGCTGATTTCGATATTTTTGACACTGAGGTCAAGATTTGTTTTTGAAGGTTGCATGGTTTTATGCGGCTTTTGCGTTTGGTAAATCGTGAATTGAGGTTTGGCGTTCTTCCGGTCTCATGCGGCGGTTTTCGATAAGGTCTCCGGCTTCGTTGTAAATCTCCATACGGAGTTTGTCGAAATCGGGGACGTAGTACACGGTTTGCTCTTTCATCGTCTGTTTGCCGCGAATATCCGCGAAAATAGTGCGCATGGATTGAGCGCGTTCTTTTTTGCGGGCGGTGTATTCGGTGCGGTGCAGTTTAAACTCCTCGTCGTCCAAATCCTGCTCGTACATGAGGTTCGCAACAATGTCGGTTGCGCGGAGGATGTCGCTGTCAGCAAGGTTTGACGGGCGATTTTCTACGGCGGTGCGTGTTGCCAGCGTTTTGATTTCGTTTAGTGTTCTCATTGGTATTTTGTGATGCGTGGAAGAAAAATGATACCCGATTCCAAAAGAGCGTCTATCTCACGGCGATTTCGCATATACTCGCGTGTGTTCATGCGCTCTTCGAGTTTCAGCAAGTGTTCGTTGTGTGCGGTGTTGTCAAGAGTGGTTGGCTCTCGCTCTCGGATAACGTACCATCCCAGCCAATCTCCTCCCTCAGCAGCGACTATATCGCACAGGATTCGCGTATCGGAAGCGCGATGCACGACATAGCCGCGTTTGAGGAGGTTTCCCATTGGTTCAGGAGTTGAGCGTATCGCTCGGTTGGGAGTTGGCAAAAGCGCGGTATTCATCCAGCGAGAATACGATACCTCGGCAGAACAAAATATCCGGCTCTTCGTCGTCAAAAATGTCAAAAGTACTGTGCGGAATATCGGTTTTTATAAGCCAATCCGCGCCGAAGCTATTGTGGAGCAGTCCTTCGGGCTGCCAGACTGCTTCAATTTTATTTATAAGAGGCCTATAACGAGGATAACTGTCTTTATTAGGCATAACGCTTTCATCTTCGAGGTCATGAATTTCGCCGATTTCGCCATCTTTCGTGAGATAGACATTTGTGCCTTCATAAGCGCCGATTTCCTTGTAAATCGCGCCGCGAAACTCCATCAAATCATCGCTTGCTCCAAAAACGACAACCAAGTTTGAACTGCTGGCAAGCGCTGCTTCGCCCTTTTCAAGTTCATTGCCTCGCATTCTGTTTGTCAAACGTGCGGCAAATTCGCTATGCGTCAATCGTTGTTCTGGTGAGGTGTTCATGCGGCAACTCCTTCCGCGTAACCGCCCATATTGACGACTTCACGTGGCAAATCGCGGAAGCAGTTTAGCGCTTGAGGAGAGGATTGGACAAAGGCGATAATCTCGCGGATGTTCTGCTCATCGTTTGGCTCATATTTGAACTTTACGATGTGAAACGTGTGTGCAGATTTGGTTGTGACTCTTTCCAAAACCGCCGTCACAACGAGGGATGCGAGGGCATACCCTTCGGCGGTGATGTTGTCAATGAGTTGGATAAAATTGCGCATCGAACTCGTGCGAAACAATACCGTGCTGATAAGGTTCTGCTCGTCAATAAACACGACCTGCACGACGGTTTCAGGTTCGGGATAGACATCCGAAAGCCGAACGCCTTGCTCCAATCGCCAATTCAGAATGCGCATCTTAATTGCGCCGCCTTTGCTAATTTCGTTGCACGAAAAGAATCCCGATGCTTTGTCGCACAGCGCTCGGTAGTCGCGGGCTTGATTGAGCATTTTAATCCCGACCAGTTGTGGGCGGATAAATGCCGCCGGAAGATTGCTGCCGGAAAGCACTTCGCCTGTTTGTGCATCAACGACCTCGTACATCAATGTCGAAGGTTGTGGTGCTGCTTCTTGCGGTGGTGAAAAAGAGCGAAACGAAGCAGGGCTGCCGTTTGACGGCTGTGCGGAAGGAATGCCAACGGGCGAAGTGAATGTGGTGTTGCCATTTTGCGCGGGTGCTACGGGCGGCGGAAATACAGCTTGTTCTGCCATTGTGAAAACTCCTGTGTGAATGGGTTGAGAAAGATGAGTGCGCCGCTCGTTTAGGGAAGCGGCAGCGCGGTATTGTCGTCGGAAAAATCGTCGTAATTCGTCAATGTGGGAATGAGCATTTCGTCCAAAATTTCGCGTTCGATACGCAGTTGACGCTCGGCTTCGACCAGTTGGCGGAGAGCGATTTCGGCTTCTAATTGGAGTTGCGCTTGTGCCTGCTCGTAGAACGCGATGCGCTCTTGTTGTTTTGCGATGTTTGCCATAGCGCATTAGTCCTCCGGCGCGTAACGGTGAGCAATCGCCTCGTTTCGCTCTAACGTGCGGTAGTGTCTGCGGACAAACCACGCCACGCCAAGGCAAAATCCAGCAGCGAGGCTGTACCAAAATTCGGGCAGAGCGTATAAGTGTGCATATTCAGGGGTCATGCGATACCTCGTCGTTGAAATTCCTTTTTGTACGCCTGTTGTCGCCGCTCCTTTGCAAGCCGCTCGGCTTCGATGCGAGGGTATTCTATCCAAATAAAACGCACCATTGCGTCAATGGCTTTGGCAAAGTCCACATCGGTCTTCGGGGGCTGGGGCTTTACGAGAACAGGCATAGTAAGCAAGGGATTATGAAAAAATTTCGTCAATAGTCTTGGTTTTGCGTGGCAATTGCTGCCTGGCAGACTGTTTCGTAACGCCTAGCACGGCTTCACGTTTCTGCTCTTCGGCTTCACGGGCGGCTTTTTGTGCGGCTTGCAGGTCTTCAAGGCGGAATAATTGCTTGACTCCTGAATAGGTATAGACTTTTAGCCGTTTTTCAACTATCCAGCGCCGAAGCCGATGCTGGCTCATGCCGGAAAGTTTCGCCAGTTTAGCGACGCTATACACAGGAGAAATCATTGCGCAGCAATTACAGATGATGTAAAAATTGGAGCGCGTCCGTTGCAGTCAATCGCCATCGGTGCTTCGGCGTAGTCACGCTTTTTTCGCTCAAGCAACAATGCGGCTTCGGCGCGAATGTCGGTGATGATTCGGTCCATTGCCTTACGCTCTTTTTCATCGTGCCATTTTCCCGCTTCCCAGTAATTCGTGTAGAGCGTATCGGTCATAAATTTGAGTCGAGAAAGCTGTTCAATCTCGGAAAGCGCTTCGGCACTGGTTTTGATGAGTTTGAGCGTGTTCATTTTTTTGCGTAAAAAGGTAAAAAAAATGCGGCGGGCGGAGGAGTCGAACCACCAACCTTCAGCTTATGAGGCTGACGAGATGCTCTTTTTCTCGACGGGAAACTGTTTCCAAAACAAAATCGTAGTTTTCAGATGCGGACTGCTCTTCATAACCTTCGTGCCAGAGAATATTGCGCTTGCTATGCCCATTCCGAATAGTCCAGCCTTCCCCCATGATGCCAATAAAAACAGCAGCTTCAGACGGGTCATAGAATGATGCTCTGTATTGATTTTCGCTGTTAAAAACCTTGTAGTTTGGTGATGCTGCCATTTCGATTCTCCAAAAAAGATTGATAAAAACGCTTGTTGTAGCGGGTGGAGGAGTCGAACCCCCTGCCTTCGGCTTATGAGACCGACGAGATGACCGTTTCTCTAACCCGCTATACCGCCGGAGCGATGGTTATCCATCTATCTCTTCCAACAGTTATTGTAACTCCGGCTTGTGCAATCGCCGAGACTCGAACTCGGATAACACGTCTTAAAAGGACGCTGCATTACCTGTTATGCTACGATTGCGGAAATTCCCCTTCGAGAAGTTTGTGTGTTCAGTCTTGCAAAAAAAAAGCGCGGCATCATAGCCAATGAGAAAACTTGTGATGTGCAGCATAAAAACACATACTTGAGCGTTACGCTCAACGCCTATTGCCGCGCTTGGGTCGTCAGTGAATAAAACGTTGCAGTAATTGAGGCGAAGTGTCAACACGCGTCTGGAATAGCGTATCTTCGTTCATCGGTTCAATCGTGATTTTTCGCGCACTTGCGATATGTCGTGCAGCACGGGAAAGCCTGAGCGCAATGCTTTCTACGCTGCCACCGACCTTTAACCAATCAAATACTGCTACTTTAATGGCATCGGCAGGACTTGCGGCGCACAGTTGCAGTGTTTTCGTTTTTGCTTTTATGCGCCTTCCATGCTGCTCAAAATACTGTTCAAGCATTTCGCCGATTTCTGCCTTGCTGATATTCATGAGCTGATTGCGATAGCGCTCAAATTCAACAGATGCACCTTTCGCATCAAGTGGGGAATCGTCCACATAGCGGCGTTTGTGGAGTTCGTAGCCACGCTTGATATTTACCGCAAAACGGCAAAAGTCGAGCATTTCACCAATCAGTGCCGCTTCGTCAAGAGTAATAAGGTCGCCTTGGGAGTGCTGTTCTTCGAGTTGGATAAGGCGGCGGCGAATCTCCTTGCCTTTTGCGTTGCGCTCCATCATAGCGACTTCTTTGGCGGCGGTAATGGTGAGATGGTAGTCAGTCACCTTTGAGGCACCTTGTTTCTTTGCGTTTTCACGTTTAACAATTTTGTTATTCGTGAAAAAATCCTTGCCTTCCACTAAGTCACACTCTTCAATACGTTGATTTATCCAGTTACCAAATTGGCGCTTACTACCAAGTTCTGCGTGAAGTTTGCGGGCATCAATTCTGCCGTTGGTGTTAATCAGTCCATTCATCATGCTACTTTGTTTGTTTTTATTTACACTTTATTAAGTAAAATATTACACTATTTAAGGTATAGTATCGGACTGCTCAACTGGCGCTGGGTTAAGAAAAAACTCATTAATCGC